>CAYTLV010000080.1:0-7673 GCA_964438445.1 uncultured bacterium
TGATAAAACCCAATATTAAATACATTGCCTTTGATGCAGATGATACTCTGTGGGATAATGAACCTTTTTACCGAGCATTAGAGCATGTTTTCAATGAGATCATGTTGGATAAAATGACACCTGAAGAAAGTTCTGCAGAATTGTTTAAAACCGAGATCGAAAACTTACCTCTATTTGGTTATGGTGCTAAGGCATATACCCTATCGATACTTGAAACCGCACTACGCTTAAGCAATGACACACTACCTGCTGCGTCTGTAAGAAGAATACTGGATGCCGGTAAACAATTGACAGATTCTCCACTCGTATTATTAGATAATGTTGAAGAGGTCCTCAAAGCTCTTGCCCCAAAATACAAACTCATCTTAGCAACTAAAGGTGATCTTTTGGATCAAGAACGAAAACTGAAAAAATCCAGACTTGAAAAATATTTCCATCACATTGAGATCATGAGTGATAAACAAACTGCAGATTATAAGAAATTATTTCAACACCTTGAGATAGAAGCAAAAGAATTCCTCATGATCGGTAATTCTATGCGATCAGATATTTCCCCGGTTGTTGAATTGGGTGGTTATGCTATTCATATCCCCTACCACACTACTTGGGAACATGAAAAAATGGATATTGTTGATCTACCCAAAGACCGCTTTATGGAAATCGATACTTTACTTAATATCCCGGAAAAATGTCCTTGGATTTAAATCAATTGACAGTTGAGAATTGACCCCGCTTCGCCAAGGCTACCAGTCTTCGCTAAAGCTTCGACATGGCACGGCACAGGGCAGGCAAAGGACAATTATGTAAAGCGTGAAACGCAAATCATGAAATGAAGCGAAAGGGTCGCTCGCAGATAGTCATCCTGAACAATCCCGAAGGGGTCCCGTAGGCCGTGCCGTCCGGAGCTTTAGCGTAGGATGGAAGACCTCCGCGTGCATTGCGATAAACGAAAGATTGACATAGAGATCCTGAATCCCGAAGCATCGGGACCACCGGCAATATTTTCAGGATGACGAAATTTTAAATTAATTATCAATTGATAATTGTCAATTATATGATCGTTCCATCAGGAATCGTAACATCCTTCTTCACAACAACAATCCCGTCACGAATACAATAAGTCTCTTCTTCAGCATCGATCAAGTTATTTTTGTTAATTATCTGAACATTATCACCTATACGAACATTCTTATCCACAATAACACCTTTGATCACACAATTTTTACCAATACCGAGCGGTATTTTGTTCTTATGATCAGTCTCGAAAAAATCATTTCCCATGATGTATGAATCGTATATCTCAGTTCCTTCCCGAATAACAGAACGAATGCCAAGTACGGAATTTTCAATGACTTTGGCATGAACCAGTCCACCCTCATTTATTAAGGAATGACTGACCTTCGCATCTGAAATACGAGAGCCTGGTAGCATTCGTGCATGAGTGTAAATCGGGAAATTCACATCCACAAAACGGAAATCCGGTTTCATTTCAGTAAGATTAATATTGGCTTCATAAAAAGAACGTATAGTCCCGATGTCTTCCCAATAACCATCAAAGAAAAATGCCTGAACATTATAATCTTTTATTGAACCGGGGATGATATCGCCACCAAAATCATCTTTGGGAATATCCGTTAGTGTTTGCCGTAAAGTCTCCCGATTGAATACATAAATACCCATGGATGCCCAATAAGGCTTTTCAGGATCACCTGTAGGACTTTCCATTTCTTCCAGCACTTTCTCGTCAGTCGGTTTTTCAGCAAACTTAACGATGCGCCCTTCTTTATCTACTTTTAAAATACCAAATTCTTTAGCTTCTTCTCTGCTGGCAGGTTTAACTGAGATGGTTATATCTGCATTGGTATTGCGATGATGCGTGACAAATTCAGCATAGTTCATGCGATACAGGTGATCGCCAGCCAAAATTAGATATTGATCAAAAGAATAAGTTTCAAAATGGTTCATGTTATGACGAACCGCATCCGCTGTTCCCTGATACCAGTCCGTGTATTCTATAGTTTGAGAGGCTGCAAGAACTTCGAGAAAGCCCTCAGTAAAATTATCAAATTTGTAGGTTTGGTTGATATGACGATGTAGAGATTCCGAATTGAATTGCGTAAGAATATATATCTTACGAATATTCGAATTCAGACAATTTGAAATAGGAATATCAATTAAACGATATTTTCCGCCAATGGGAACTGCAGGTTTTGAACGAACGCTCGTAAGTGGCGCAAGTCGTGTACCACGGCCTCCACCTAGAATGACACTTAATACCTTGCGCATAAATCACCTCGTGTAAGATGTTTAATTTCTTATTTTAGTGTATCCGGCTCAATTGACAGCGAATCGGCTTTAATATTGAGTGAATCGGTTTCAATTATTGCTTCGCTCAGCGTATTTATGCGGTAATTTGAAAAAGACAGATCAATATATCCGAAAGAAGATGTCATTGGAATATTGCCACGCGGATCTGGGACAACTTTTTTCTGAGTCTCTTTGCTCTCGATCATCACTTTAATTTCCGTTGGCATATATAATCCGGGTTGGATCTCTTCCTGAGTAAAATTAATATCTGCAACCATATCGGGTTTGTCGATCATTTTCATTTGGGCCAAGATCCAATTGACCGTATCAATCATTGCAAGAAAGATAACTTCCTTGCCTTCCATGGGTTTTAGCACTTCAACAAAAGCAACATCATCTTTATTCTCTTTTAATTCGATGGTTCTAATTGAAATAGCATCTTTTACCAGACGCTCAAGATCCATAAGGAAGATCTCAGGTGGTATCATAAGGGGCGTGTTATCTTCTGTAAAAAGAGAATCGGGACTAATAAAATGCACGACGGTTTCTTGATCGGGTAGGGTTGCTTCAGGCATGCGTGAACGAATGCGAAGATCCACGATCATGTCATTAACCTGTTTAAAATTCAGATTTGCACGACGAATATAGTAATTAGGATCAACCGCAACTAAGAGCATGATCAGACATAAGCTTAATATTGTGATCTTCTTCAACATGAACAATTCTCCTTCTCCATATCAATTGGATGGACGGTCCAGTCTTTCTCGGGGATCCACTCCTCAACTGTTCCATCCGGTTTTTTCAGAATAACACGTTTGATATTCGCGTTGGCGATCTGGGCTTTGCATTGATGACAAACAAATTCGTGACCGTAAATATAGATCGTTCCATTATTTGTCGCATGACCGTTCCGTGCAGCTAGGGCAATGGCATTGGATTCAGCATGTGAACCAACAGCACGACAGCGCTCTAACTGAGTTCCTGAAGGAATATTGTATTTATCACGATAGCAGAAACCAATTTCCAAGCAGTTCTTCTGATACTGAGGAGATCCATTGTAGCCCGTTGATACAATATCTTTATTGTTTACAATCACCGCACCCACCTGTCTTCGGAGACATGAAGAACGCGTAGCTACCACTTGCGCTACATTAAGAAAATAATCATCCCAGCCTGGTCGTTCCATATACATCCCACGTTAAAATTCTATCACATCAAGATCATGTGAAATATGCGTATTTTTATATGTTTTTTCAACTGCTTTCTGATATAAGTTTAAGTCCTTGTACCGTTCGGAAAAATGTGTCAAAGCGAGTTTTTTTACATTATTGTCTCTGGCATATTCTGCGGCTTTCTCTGCTGTCATGTGCATAAATTCCTCAGCAAGAGCAGATTCACCTCCAAGATAGGTCGCTTCCATTAGGACTAGATCAGCATTGCGAATCAGTTTGGGAATGCTATCGCAAATGCCTGTATCCAGAACGTAAGCAAAGATCTTTTCATCAGAATAATAGCTCAATTCATCACGCGTAATGGTTTTTCCCTGAAATTCAATCTTACCATTTCTTTCGAGTTCACCCAAAATAGGCCCATGCAGATCCATTTCTTCTAAAAGTTCTTTTCTAAACCGCAAACGTGCTTTATCGATAAAACGATATCCCAAAGTTGGCGTGCTGTGCAGGAGATCATAAGCTTCAATGCGATAATCATTAGTTTCTTCAACAACACCTTCTTTAAGAGGATGAAGATGAAAATTGATACGGTGAGTATATTTCGACGCAATGCTTAGTGCATCAAAATACGGTCTTCCCTCTTCTGGAAAATAAATATGAACTTCATGTGGGACTTCCATCAAAGAAAGTCGTTGCATAATACCCGGAAGCCCAAGACAGTGATCACCGTGAAAATGAGATATAAATATTTTATGAATTCTACCTGGAGAAATACCTGCGAAAGTAAATTGTCGCTGTGCCCCTTCCCCGGGATCAAAAAGCACACCGCCATAAGGCCAGTCTAAAAAATAGGCGTTTTGACTCCGCGTACGGGTTGGTAATTGTCCGGCAGTACCTAATATGTGCAATTTCATAAAAAGGTTTAAAACGTTTATGGTTTAAGGTTTAATAATCAAGGTCTGAATACTGAGATATTACTCCCTACTCCTTACTCTATTAAGCTAAGTGCAATTGAGTTAAGTTTTTCCGAAGCGCGATCGGAACGAGAAAGAAGAATAAGTGGAACTTTTGCACCCATAATGATCCCTCCCACGGGTGCATGCTGAAGCTCTATAATGGATTTTAACATAAAATTACAGGTTGTAATATCCGGGAAAAGTATAATATCTACTTCACCGCTTATTTTTGAATCAATATTTTTCTTTTTTGCTGCTTCCAGATTCAGGATCACATCTAAAGCGATTGGCCCTTCGGCTTCATATCCTTTTGCGGTATATTCTTCAGCTAAAGTACGTGCTTCGAGGGTTTCGGGTAATTTAGGGTTAAGTTTTTCAATTAAAGCTGCGAATGCGATCTTGGGTTTCTTTTGTAATATCTTCTCAGCCAATTCAATGGCATTGTCCGTGATTGCCCGTTTTTTTTCCATACCCAATTCAATATTAAGAGCTCCATCCGTTAAAAAAAGTAATTTATGATAACCGGGACTTTCACAGACTGCGATATGAGATAGGAAATCACCTTTTCGCAGTCCTTTATCACGGTTTAGAACCGGACTTAAAAAAGCGGCTGTCGATATATCTCCTTTCATCAGCGCATCACCCTTGCCGTCACGAATATCCGCAATGGCAGCCCAAATTGCATCTTCAGCTGTTTCTGATTCAATATAAATTGCCGTTAATAGACCGGCTTTTTTTGCAAAAGTTTCCATAGATTCTTTTCTACCGTATAATCTGGGAATAATAAATCCCTTTCTTTCAGCTTCAGCCAAAGCCTCAAAAATTGAGTGGGAATTCGGAAAGACAACATTGACTGTTTTGGGATCTTTTACATTAATTCGTTTGTAGATGTCTTCGTAATGCATGTTTACCTCTTATTTATCGTAATCATAGATATTCATTTGTTCATCCAAAATACGGAATCCACCATCAGCCATTGCTCCCAGTTCATTCTCACCGGGATAAATGATGATAGAGAATTGTTTTCCAAGATGAGTCAATAATTCTTCTTTTACATAATCGCAATATGCCAGTCCACCCGTCACGATAAGAGCACATACATCAAAATTTAGAACTGCCGCCATGGCTCCTATCTCTTTCCTTATCTGATAGAGCATGGCATCAAAGATCAATTTTGCATATTTATCGCCTTTAAGTATTCGCGCTTCTACTTCCTGTGCATTATTCGTACCCAGATAACCTTTTAAACCACTCTCACGGTTCAAAAGACGCCTTAGCGATTTCTCATTCATCTTTTTTTTAAAGACAAGGTCCAAAAATCCTTTTAGAGGAATAGCTCCGGCCCGTTCAGGTGAAAATGGACCCATACCAAGCAAGGCATCGTTCACATCAACATTACGTCCTTTTTCCATCGCACAAACGCTGATGCCACCGCCCATATGTACTACAATAAAATTTTGTTTTTCAAGATTCCAATTATTGCGATCACAAACTCTTCGTGTTGTAGCTTTAATATTTAAAGCATGTGAAATACTTTGACGCGAAATGCCCGGGACACCCGAAATACGTGCCAGATCATTCATTTCATCAACCACCACGGGGTCGATAATATAGGCAGGTGCATTAAACATCTTTCCGAAATATGCGGCAAGCGGACCACCAAGATTTGAAGCATGATTTCCGAATTTTGCAGTTTTAAGATCGTCTATCATGCTATCACAAACACGATATGCTCCACTTTTAAGGGGTTTTAATAACCCACCGCGACCAATAACAATATCGACCTTTTCGATACCATGTTTTGTAAGTTCTTCTTTGATCTGCTCTCGGCGAAATGGAAATTCCGTATAGACATTCTCTTTTGAAACCTGACTTTCTTCCATACTGACTTTTAATTCAAATTCGACCTTTTTCCGGGTAAACACCGCCATTTTGGTGCTTGTAGACCCTGGATTGATCGCAAGAACGCGTTCCGACATTTAGACTCCTCAATGTGTTTAGTAAAACCTTACACAGAAGATACATATTTTTTATTTGATTATCAAAATTTTTTCTTATATTGGCAGGCAATTTGAACTTATGGGGAATTAGCTCAGCTGGGAGAGCGCTTGAATGGCATTCAAGAGGTCAGCGGTTCGATCCCGCTATTCTCCACAACACAAAACCCGCCAATGGCGGGTTTTTTTAATTGATAATTGAAAATTGAAAATTTTGTGACGAGTGACGAGTGACGAGTGACGAGAAGATATTTCTTTTTATTCATGATTCATAATCCATCATTTCTTTCGCTCTTCAACTTTCAAGTTTCAACTTTGTATTTTCTTCCGGGGTTAAAACCCCAATTTATTTGTATCATTGATCCCCGGGTTAAAACCCGGGGCTAATCATGTTCCACAATAAAATATTTCTTTCCAACCATCAACCATCAACTTTTCGCTTCTTCCTCAACTTTTTTCTTTTCAATGGCCGGTATGACAAAAGCCATTAGGATAAATGAGATCATGAGAGGTATATAAAAGAAAATTGCCCAAGGCTTATCTCCTATAAAGGCGGCAGCCAATACAAAAGCACCTGATAAGACCATATACTTTCCACTCTTTCGATGTACACGGTTCCAGACTTCTTCATTGTTCAGAGTTGCCGGCACACGAATACCGTTCCAACGTGAATAGGGTAATTTACCCAATTGATTCCCCAATAGAATGAACATCAGTCCCAAACCAATATGTATGGCCGAAACATCAAATCCACTATCAGAGCCATATCCAAGGGCTGATTTTAAGGCAACCCAATTCATAAAAACAAGGAAGGATGCTATTAGAAGGATCACAAAACGTGTGGATCGTTTTTCGCCCTTTGAGTACTCTTTTCTTGACATGGCAAAGGTTGCAAGCATGATCAAAATAACTGCGCCCGGTCCGAACAAACAGGCAACCAGAGGTGATGCGAAATTATTGGGTTCATTATTGATATTCCAATGGATGGGAACTTTCTCCACACCGGCATCCATCATCTTGCCGTAATAGAAAACGGAAATGGCAGATACCGCGATCAGCAATACAGCCAGAATGGCTAATTCTCGTTTAAATTTATTCATTTTCAACCCCCTTTATTTTAATGTAAGGTTTGATATCAAAATTATTTGTCAATTTGGCTCCCACAAGCAAAAGAACAAGCATAATGGCTAATCCAATCAATCCTAGTGGAGCAATCATTGTTTCTTTCCCCATGAACCCGG
>CAYTLV010000081.1:0-6039 GCA_964438445.1 uncultured bacterium
CCTTTGATTTTCTGTGAACCAATTTTTGTTTTCACAACATAGGAGTCAATATAATAGGGATTTGTTTTTTGTTTTAAAACAGTCAACTCCAAAGGCAGACTTTGCTCCAAAATATCATACTTTTCAGCAAATCCCTGCTCCGCTGAAGTCAATCGCAAGAGCCCGCAAAAAATAATGCAAAGTATAAATAAAGTATTCTCAACTTTTTGGTCTTTAGCTAAGAGGATCAATATAAGCACAATAAACAATAATAATACCGTTATCCAAAAAGGGATAGAGATGATCATCCCAATAAAAATCCCAACGCAAAAATATAAAACATAACGCAAAGCGGGCGCCGTTGTAAATGACATGAGATCCCCCTCATAAACAACGGATGAATTTAATTAAAATGATCTTAAGAAACTATAGCTTCAGCAAATGCTGAAAGAAGTGTGTGTTATGTCACATAAATATTATTTAAAATGATTGACCAGGGGCATTTTGCGACCCTGACCGAAGGCTTTTGAGGTGACTCTCAAGCCGGGTGCCGCTTGCCAGCGTTTGTATTCCGTGATACGGATCATGTTCATTATTTTATGTACCAGATCCGGATTTTTTGTTTCTTCGATCAATTTATCAATAGGTTTATTGATAAGCAAATCATCTACAAGCGAACTGACTACATCATAATCGAAAGGATCATATTGATCTGACGCCAACTCTGCAGAGGGCATTTTATCAATGGTATTTTGAGGAATAGTGTCATATCCGTATTGTTCATTTATATATCGGGAAAGTCGATAGACATCCAATTTATTAAGATCACTGATAGGACCCAAGGCACCACACATATCGCCATAAAGTGTACAATAACCCAATGCGATCTCAGTTTTATTACCGGTAGTTAAAACTAGGGCATTTTTTTTATTAGCGAAAGACATCAGTATTGTCCCGCGAACCCTGGCTTGCAAATTTTCTTCGGCAAGCCCAAATGAAGTACCTGCAAATTGCTTTTCCAATGAACCAAGGAAACTTTCATACATAGGTTCAATCGAGATCGTATCAAAATGAATACCCAAATTATTTGCAAGTTGTTTGGCATCTTTTAAGGAATGATCCGAGCTGAATTTGGAAGGCATAGCAAAACCATACACATGATCTGCGCCCAGAGCGTCTTTGGCTAAAGCTGCAACTAAAGCGGAATCTATTCCCCCGCTCAATCCGATCACGGCATCTTTAAAACCGCTTTTATAAAAATAATCTTTTATTCCCAATAATAGAGCAGCTCGCAGGCTTTCCATAATATTGGGTTGAGGATCCGATAAAACATTTACAGCTTTTCCATCTTTGAATTCACAATAGCCGATAGCTTCTTTGGATGCCAGCATATATGCTGCAAATTTTCCCTCTTTATCCAAAGCAAAACTGTTGCCGTCAAAAATCAGCTCATCCTGACCCCCGACCAGATTCGTATATACAAAAGGCACATTGCTCTCATTGACTTTTTCTTGTACTATAGCAATGCGTTCTTTGATCTTAGATACCCTAAAAGGTGAAGCACTGGCATTCAGGATAATTTCTGCACCTTTTTTTACAAGCTCCCTTGTTACTTTAGTTTCATAGCGATCATCCCAAAGATCTTCACAGATCTCAATTCCAAGTCGATAATTCTTTCCCCTGATCTTCACGTCTACTGGTTCAGGATTATTTATATAAGAAAAATATCTGAGCTCATCAAAAATATCATAGGTAGGTAAATTGATTTTATGGACATGGTCTATGATCTTTCCATCCTGTATTATGGCGATAGCATTCCAGCATTTTCCATCATGTTTACGAACATATCCTACGATCGCGACAATATCTTTCGTTTTCTCAGCGATCTTATTGATCTTAATTTTATTCTCAGCAACGAATTCATTTTCAAGCACAAGATCCAAAGGCGGATATCCACAGAGAGCTAATTCGGGAAATAAAATAATATCTGCTTTTTCATTTTTGGCATTTGTAATAGCATCAATGATCTTTTCAGCATTCCTCGAAACATCACCAACAGTAAAATTAATTTGCGCTAAAGCTATTTTTAGATCCATTTTTATCACATTCTTATTGAAAATTGTTGAAATATTTTTTCGTTATTCAGGCTTTCTTGCATGACCTTTTCAATTCTCGCACGTGAAGGTCCTTGTTTTAAATGATCGATAAAAACCTGAATATCTTCATTGTACCCTTGGGCCACTATTTCGACTTCTCCCCTACTGGTATTTCTAACGTAGCCTTTGATCTTTAATTGATTGGCTCTCTCTTTGGCAAACCAGCGATAGCCAACCATTTGAACTGTTCCATAGACAGTTAATTTCTTTGTAATAATTTCCATAAAAAAAGAACCCGGGGAGTTCCCCGGGTTTCGTTTGTCAGATCAAGTTCTTCAATCTAGCCTCGAGGTCACTCTTTGGCACGTTTCCAATTACCTGGTCAACGACCTGCCCTCCCTTCACATAGAGAAGAGTGGGAATGGAACGAATTCCAAATTGGCCTGCAACCATAGGTGAATTATCGACATTCACTTTGGCGATCACGACTTTTCCCTCGTAATCTTTAGCAATTTCCTCAAGTTTAGGGGTGATCATGTGACAAGGTCCGCACCAAGGTGCCCAAAAGTCCACAATGACCGGTAAAGGGTTAGCTAACACCTCAGTCTGGAAATTCTGATCCGTGACTTCGATTGTTAATTGTGACATTTATTCTCCTTTTATTTTTTTCCGGCTAAATATAAGTAATTTTTACTCAATGTGTTATGAAATTCTATGCTCTGATCCACTGAAAGATCTCTTTGAGAGTAGCACGCTTACCATACATGAGCAATGTGGTCCTAAATATCTTGGAACCTGCCCAGGAAATAGCTGTAATCCAAGCAATGAGATAGAGCATCATCAACAATATTTCCCATAATGGAGCTGAAAGCATCCCGATCTTCAGGATCATCATGAAAGGTGTTGTAAGGGGAATAAATGATAGAATACCTGTCAATGGCGTACCCGGATTCATCATAATGGGTTGTATCAGCATAATAGGTAAAACAGCAAAGAGAGATAAGTAACCAACCGACTGCTGTGCTTCTCTTTCATTATCAAATAATGAGCCCAAACTTACATACAGAGCCGCATACATAAAGTAGCCCATAATGAAGTATAAAAAATACCAGAGTATGCTAGGAGTAAAGACATCCCCAGGACTTAGGTCAATATTCAGCATAGCACCGCCATAGAGGCTGAATATTAAAATAATCACAAGATAGATGGTGATTTGAATAACCCCCAGCATCCCGATACCGAGTATCTTACCCATCATGAGCTGATTTGGTTTGATACTTGACATCATGATCTCAAGAATACGATTCGAGCGTTCTTCAATAACGCCACTGATCAGCATGGATGAACTCATGACAATACCCATGACAAGAAGCCATAAAAAGACACCCGGGACACCATAGCGAACGATCAAATTGGATTTAACGGCATCGCCGCTGTCACCGATCTCATAAACGGTAACTTCCGGTCGTTCCAGAACATAGTCCATATCTTCTTTCGTTAGACCAAGTGCAACAATACGTTTCTCCATGCTGTATTGACGCATTGCACCTTTCAGCTTGGAGATTTCTTCAAGCCCCACATCGTTATTGTGATAAATATTTATTCCGGCATTGTTCATAAAATCAGGTTGTATGACAATAACAATACCGGCAATATTATCTTGGACGAGAGTATTGATCAAAGTATCGTGATTTTCCGATGTGGTTTGATATTCTTGAATGGTATAAATCGTCTTGCCACTATCAGATTGAAATTGTTCATTCAAATGCTCTGCTACTTCGGTATAAATTCCATTTCCTTGATCAATGATACCCATATCTTTTGCTTCAATATTTCCGCTAAAAGCAAGGACTGATGGGATAATAGAAATAAGTAAAACAACAAATGGCATAAAAATGGAAACAATAAATGCCTTTGACTTCAATCCGCGGCGCAATTCCCATTGTGCGATGGTTAATGTCTTATTCATCTGTATCTCCTACCAATTCAATAAATGCTTTATCCAAACTGCCACCATGTTTTTCCATAATATCTTTCGTCTTGCCCATCGTAATGATCTTCCCTTTATGGATAAGGCACATGGAATCACAATTCTCTTCCACTTTTGCCATTTGGTGCGTACTGAGAATAATGGTACGATCCTGCGCTTTGAAGTCTTTGATAATATCCTGAAGAATTTTTTGATTAACAGGATCCAAACCGGTAAAAGGTTCATCCAGGATCATTAAGACCGGATCATTGATCACAGCAATAATGAACTGAACTTTTTGTTGATTTCCTTTTGAAAGTTCTGCGACTTTCTTATCCGCAAGATCTTCAATTTTCAATCTCGAAAACCAATAATTTGCTTTCTCTTTTACTTTAGCTTTGGGAATTGATTTCAGTTTACCAAAATACTCGACTACATCCCGAACCTTAGCTTTTTGATAAATGCCTCGCTCTTCAGGTAAATAACCAATACGCTTATGATCGCATGATGTACTGGGCTTCCCATCAATAGTAATGAGTCCCGAATCCGGTTGAAGAATATCCATAATCATACGAAGTGTGGTGGTTTTTCCCGCACCATTGGGACCAAGAAATCCAAAAACTTCTCCAACAGGAATATCCAGTGAAATATTATCCACCGCTATGATCCCCGTAAAAGATTTACTTATCTTGTCAATTTTAAGCATTATATTCCCTTTAAATAACCTTGGGTTATAAACATATCAACAAAGGACATTTATATTATAATTGATAATAAAGTTCAAACTCTAATCCATCGATTCTTTATCATCATTCATCTCATCAGTTTTAATAATTTGCCTCACCAGCTTTAAATGCTCATCACAATTATCATGACTGGCAACTCCCTTGGCATATTTAACTAGATCGGCATATTGGAAAAATGTTTGCAAGTCGTTCATAAATTCTGCCTCTACATGTTCTTTTAATGCTGGAATAAGTTCTGAGCTTGTCAGTTCCTGCAGATGTATAAAATATATATTTTCAAAATAATCCCGTGAAATATATGTCAATTCTAGATAGAATTGTTTCCATTTCTTCTTGTCTGGGTAATTCTTTTTTTCAAGAGCACTCAAAAAATGCTCTGCTTTTTCTTTGGGTGTTTCCCATTCCTCTTCGATCACCTGCTGCTTTTTAGACTTATACTTAATGCCAAGAATTAAAAGGAATATACTTATTCCAAGCAAGAAAAGAGCAATAATAAATTCCCACCAAGTCATTAATGCCAGAGGTACGGGAGGTGTCATGGCTACGGGAGCCGTTGAGCTATCAAGCATAGAATATATATATAGGTATTTCTCGGGCGTAAAGATCGTATCGGGTTTCCCAAATCCTGTAGAATCCGTTTTAATGATCGGCATAGCAGGAATATAAACAAATCCTGTGTCGAATTTAACTGCTTCAATATTTAGATCAATAAAATGACGGTGTTTTTTTACTCTTTCTAAAGCTTGAACATCTATTATCTCAAGATCCTTAATCCACATGTGCACATCAGGTAGAACAAACACATGGCGTTCACCCCCCGATATAGTATAATTCAATCTTATCCTATCACCGATATATAGTTTTTCCTCATTCACCTTGAAGTCCAGCTTCACTTCCTGAGCAAAAAGAGTTCCCACGATCATAAGGAGAAAAAGGATTCGTTTCATCGGTATTGGTGTTTACCTCTTGTTTTAAAGAAACGGTTCAATGGCTCTATATATGAGATATCTGTAGGTATATGGATCAAATCTGTTTTATTCTTTCGACACATTCTTTCAAGTTCAACTGTGCGCTTTTTGTAATGCTCGGCATATTGATCGCGGACTTTTTTTACAGATGTATCAATAACCATTTTCTCCCCTGTTTCTGCATCGAAACAGGAAAACAATCCGATATTCGGAAGTTCTTTATCTAGGGGATCGACAATATTGACCATAATAAGATCATGCTTGTTTGATACGGCTTTTAG
>CAYTLV010000081.1:6139-7653 GCA_964438445.1 uncultured bacterium
GCTGCGATCTCACTTTTAAATCGTTCGGTACTTCCCACTCGCCCCGAAGCGGAAACATCCACTAAAAAATAGACAGTCAGTTCCCGTTCTTCTTCCATAACTTTGATAAAGGGTTTGTTATTCCGGGCGGTTACATTCCAATCGATCATTCTAACGTCGTCACCCGGTTGATATTCCCGAACTTCTGAAAAGGACATACCCTTTCCTTTAAAAATCGAACGATATTCACCGGAAAACACGTCGTTTACAATACGGCGTGTTTGGATCTCAATTTGTTTTACTTTATGTAATATCTCTCGGGACAGCATTAGGGTACCGGAATTGTATCGAACACCGTTTGGATAATATCTTCAACCGTTACATCTTCCGCTTCCGCTTCAAATGAAAGCAAGACGCGGTGACGCAGGACATCCAACCCAATTTCACGAATATCTTCGGGCGTCACATAACCACGATGCTGTAAAAAAGCATGCGCTTTTGCGGCACGAACAAGATTTAATGAAGCGCGAGGTGAAGCACCAACATCGATAAGTCCACTGATGGATTCGATATTATATTTTTCAGGATAACGAGTTGCAAAAACTATGTCTGTCACATATTTATGGATCTTTTCATCCACATAAATACTGCGGACAATATTCCGTGCATCCATGATCTGTTTGGGCTTAACAACAGCTGATATTTTTTCGGGTAAAACATTTGAAGTCATGAGCGTCAACATGCTCATTTCTTCATCCTGACTAGGGTAATCTACTTTTACTTTCAGCATAAATCGGTCGACCTGTGCTTCGGGTAAAGGATACGTCCCTTCTTGTTCAATAGGATTTTGTGTCGCAAGGACCAGAAAGGGTTCTTCAAGGGGATATGTAGTATCACCAATAGTGACTTGTTTTTCCTGCATAGCTTCGAGAAGTGCAGCTTGCACTTTTGCAGGTGAACGGTTAATCTCATCCGCAAGAATAATATTGGCAAAGATCGGTCCTTTTTTGACATCAAAGGAGGATTCTTTTTGATTATAAATCAGGGTTCCGATGAGATCTGAAGGAAGCAGATCGGGTGTAAACTGAATACGATGAAACGTTGTTGCTATTGCTTGTGCCAATGATTTAACGGCCAAGGTTTTTGCAAGTCCGGGAACACCCTCCAACAAGATATGTCCTTCTGCCAAAAGTCCTATCAGCAGACGCTGGACCATTTTTTCTTGTCCAATCAGTACCTTGCGTAATTCGGCCTGAATAGACTCAATAAAAACACTTTCTTTTTGTATTTGTTCATTCAATACGGCAAGATTAAAGCTCATGATCACCCTTTCTATTCGCTAGTTTCACTTTTCATGATACCTTTTAATTCTTCTATCTGGTCAAGTTCTTTGCCCAGGTTCCGCAGTTCAAATTGTACGGACTCAATTAAAGCATGGTTCGGGTAATCACGAATAAATCTTTCATATTCCACTTTTGCACGATCTTGATCATTCATGATATTAGCTAAAGTATATCCTGCCATAAAACGTGCTT
>CAYTLV010000082.1:0-7633 GCA_964438445.1 uncultured bacterium
CTCTATCGTATTGAAATCATCGATGATGACGGACCTGAACTCAATGCTATTATTAGTGTTAATCGCGATGCTCTTGCTTTCGCCGAAGAATTGGATAAAGAATTGCAGGCAGGACATATCCGTTCCGTTTTGCATGGCATACCCATTGTATTAAAAGATAATATCGACACACAAGATAAAATGCCAACGACAGGCGGATCCAGGGCACTAAAAAGATCTTATCGTGAGCAAGATAGTTTTGTGGCAAAACAATTGCGTGATGCCGGAGCAATTATTATAGGAAAAGCTAATCTCAGCGAATGGGCGAATTTTCGGGGTGAATTGTCTTCAAGTGGTTGGAGCGCCGTGGGCGGACAGACAAAGAATCCCTACATCACCGATCGAAATCCGTGCGGTTCTTCATCTGGTTCAGCTGTGGCTGTTTCCGCTAATCTTAGCATGCTTGCAATCGGTACAGAGACCAATGGTTCTATTGTGTGTCCTTCGCATGCTAATGGCATCGTCGGTTTTAAACCTACGGTCGGGCTCATTTCCCGCTCGGGTATTATTCCCATTTCGTGGACGCAGGATACTGCTGGCCCTATGGCACGAACGGTGCGAGATGCAGTGCTGTGTTTGAATGTACTCACCGCTCAGGACCCGGATGATGCAAAAACGCAATTGAAAGACAGAGTGGTTCAAGAAGATTATACGCTTTTTCTCAATGAAGGCGGACTTATGGACAAACGGATCGGTTATTTGACCACCTTCCGCGGCATCAATTACAAAGTCGATGCTCTGATTGATTCCGCCATTACCGAGATGGAAACACAGGGTGCCGAGATCATTGAAGTCGGTCCTATCATTGCGGACAGTACGGAAAATAATTCATTCGAGATCATGCTCTACGAGTACAAAGATGGATTGAATAAATATTTTGCCTCACTTGGTCCGGATGCTCCGATCAAAAGTCTGGAAGAGCTGATCGAATTCAACAAAAATGATCCCTTCGAAATGGAATTTTATAATCAAACATATCTCGAAATGGCTCAGGCAAAAAAGGGGTTAGACTCCAAAGGATACAAAGAAGCTTTATATAAAATGTTAAAAGGCAGTCGCGACAACGGTATGGATCGTGTCATGGATAAATATGATCTGGATGCTATTATTGCGCCCACCGGCACACCCGCATGGAAAACGGACCATACCAATGGCGATAGTTTTCAGTTCGGGTCGTCCTCCCCCGCCGCTCAATCAGGATATCCTAATATCACTGTCCCAATGGGCTATATCGGTGGTTTACCCGTCGGTATCTCAATATTTGGACGTGCATGGAGTGAAGATGTACTGATCGAGATCGCTTATGCCTATGGACAAGCGACAAAAAAAAGAAAAGTGCCGGAATATAAATAACAACGGTCTTGTCTCTAAAATGAAGGAGAAAAAATGTTAAAACTATCCGAACTCCCGGTAACCCGAAAGATCGGGCATGTTTATATCCTGTGTTTGGTGCTTGCTCTATTACTTCTACTGGTTACGCTCTTCAGCATCATCTACAGTGATACTATTTACGGACAGGTCATCGATAAACCGATCATTGATACCATTACACTGATTCTTATACTCCCATTATTGCTGATCAGCATGATTGCGACCCGAAAAGGGCATACTTTGGGTATGCTCAGTTTATCCGGTATTCTCTACTATATTTCCTATAATTATTTCCCCTATATTTTCGATGTGCCCTTTGGAATCATGTTTTTACCTCACATACTTCTTGTTGCATTATCTTTAGCCGGATTGATCGTATTGTGGCTATCAATGGATATGAAAAAAATCAAGGTCAGATTTACAACTGTACCGGCAAAATTCGCAGCTTGTATTCTGATCGTACTTGCACTTTTTGTGTTGATATTCCAAGTGGCCGATATTGGACGGGGGCTTACGGGAGATATCAAAGTGCTTGGTTCTTCCATCGCGTTGATCGTTGCAGATCTTTTATTGGGTGTTCCAATCATGCTTTACGGTGGTATATCACTTTGGCTAAAGAAAGGACAGGGATATGCGATCGGTGGTTCTCTTCTGATGGGATATATGTACCTGAGCCTCGGACTTATTCCTTATTTCTTCCTCCGCGCAGCCAAAACCGAAACGGAACTCGACTTCGGAGGTCTTCTGGCCATCGCGATCATGATCTTGTTATGTGCAGCTCCTCTTTACTTCTTTGTCCGTAAATCTAAAAAGCAAAAAACAGAGAACTTGAATTAATAAATTTTTCTTATAAAATTAAAAAATAAATAAAATTATTTTTTGCTCAATTCCTTACTTTTTTGTCATTTATATTAATATATCGTAAGTATTTCCTTTAGTTCAGTTACTTACAACCTTACGATTTTCACTAATCACGAATCGTGCATTACGAGTCATGAAATACGGTTTTTCTTTCATTTTAGCGCCAATAAACGTATTATTTTAATAATCAAAATAAACACAGAAATTTATTTTCCAATAAACAAAAAGAGGTCAAATCATGATCGAAGTAAAAAATCTCTTTCACTCTTACGATAAAAATGACGAGCATGCCGTCAATGATGTCAGTTTCGACATCAAAAAAGGTGAAATTTTTGGATTTCTCGGTCCAAATGGTGCCGGTAAATCGACAACTCAGGGCATTCTTGCCGGATTACTGGAACTTCAGAAAGGTGAGATTATCATCGATGGTGAAGCACGCAAGGGACATCCCAATAAAGCATTCTTTAACCGCATTGGTGTGGGTTTTGAACGCCCTAATGTTTATAAGAAATTGAGTGCACTTGATAACTTGAAATTTCATGCATCATTATATGATGGTGAAACAGAAGATCCCATGACAGTCCTGGAAATGGTTGGACTTGCCAAGGAAGCCAAGAAAAAAGCCGGTGCCTTTTCCAAAGGGATGATGCAACGGATAGGTTTTGCACGCTCTATGATCAATAAGCCCGATATCTGGTTCTTGGATGAACCGACCATGGGATTGGATCCCAGTACGGCAAACAGTATCAAAGGCATCATCAAGAAAAAACAGAAAGAAGGGACGACCATTTTTCTAACCACACATAATATGTTCGTTGCCGATGAACTCTGTAATCGCGTTGCTTTTATTGTGGATGGTAAGATCGTTGCTCTAGATAGCCCAAAAAATCTCAAGTTAAAACACGGTAAACCTACTGTAACAGTGGAATACCTTGAAGGCAAAGAATTAAAATCCGCTTCAATGAGCATGGAAAAAAAAGATAAAAAAGATCTTGAAAAGTTCATTTCTGAACATGATGTAAAAACCATTCACTCCGGCGAACCGACCCTTGAGGAGATATTCATCAAACTTACCGGTCGCGGCTTGGAATAGGGGATTTTATGCAACGTATATTTAGTCTATTTAAAAAGGACATGCTCCTAGGTATCAAGGATGTTTTTGTTATCCTTGAGATCGTATTTGCGGTTGCGATCATGCTCATGCTTCTTTTTGTTTTTCCAAAAGATATCGAAAAAGAAGCAATGGTTTTTATCTATGACAAAACAGGATTGGTTCAAAATGTTATAGATCAATATTCCGAGACCACAGAAATGGATTTCGATCTTGATATGTTTGTGGATAATCGTGAAGATATGATCACAGGTATTACCAAAAATAAAAATGCCATGGGTGTAATAATTTCTTATGGAGAGGAAACTCTTTATAAGACAGAGATGTTGGTTCAACCTTACACCACTGATGCCATGATGAAATTTGTCGAGACCGAAATGGAAGACATGCTTTCTATGTTACATCCACCTATGGGCACCTATCCTTTGGATGTTTACAAATCAGTACGCATCACGGCTCTGCAAGAAGGATTACGGGATGAACTTCCCTTTAATAAACGCATGTTACCGCCTATCTTGATGATAATGGTCGGCATTCTAGGTTTATTTGCTATGGTTTCCCTTATCGGTCAAGAGCGGTCGGATGCAACTATCCAAGCTTTTAAAGTAACACCCACCGGTATGTGGGGATTCCTTCTCAGCAAACATTTGATGCTATTGGTGATCAGTATTGTCACCTTCTCCATCCTTTATATTCCGGTAATAGGCGGTTTTGCGGGTTATTTTCCCGCTTTGATCATTATTCTTCTAACCGTGATATTCGGATCTACCTTAGGAATTATTCTGGGCACGTATATTGAAAGTCCCATGTCCTCGATTGGTATTGTCATTCTTTTGATGATGGTCCTATCCCTTCCTGCTATCTCATTATTTGCTCCGATATTTTCACCGGCTTGGTTGAAATTTATCCCATCCTACTATACACTATTTGGCTTAGATGCCGCCATGTTCCCCGATAACAATAGCCACATAATCTGGCAAAGTGCCGGCATTCTTGCAGCTATTGATGCAGTACTGGTAATTTTCTCTGCATGGGTATTCTCGGTACGCATACGGAAGGAGGCCTAAAATGAAACAACTCTTAAATATGTTTAAATTTGATCTAAAGTCCACTTTTAAAAGTGGTATGGGCGCCTACATGATGATTACCCCCACGATAATGATTATTGTCCTCAAGTTCTTTCTTCCTAGTATGGACAGTACTTCGGCTAACATGGCTGTTGTCACTGAAGGTCCCAATGCAGTCAAACAAGAAGTCATTGTAGAACTGGAAACTTTTGCAAAAGTAAAAACCTATGCAACAATCGAAGATATGGAACAAAAACTCCGTGGAACAGGCACGGTTGAAGGTTTATACTGGGATCCCGATGAAGAGCAATATGTTTCTGTTCTTGAACGAAATATTGAAAAGAACAAAGCCTTCTCAAGCGGTGCTCGGGTCATTCGAAAGTATTATGTGGAAGAAAACTACCCAGATAGAGGAAAAACCAATACCTTTATTTACGATGTTCCGGAAGAACTTTCTGACAGAAGTGAAACATCACCTGTAGCAACGATGGGTGGTTCTATGTTCATTCTCTTCATGTCCTTTATCGGTGCTTTTTTGATCGGTTTAGGTGTGGTAAATGATAAAGAACTGGGGACCGATCGAGCATTACAGGTAACACCACTGACTAAAGCTGAGTATTATGTCGGGAGAAGCATTTTTCCACTTTTAACCATCGCATTCTATACGATTGTTTCATTGTTGATACTGGGTTTAATGCATGTAAATATCTTGCAGGTTTACCTTGTTGTCATTTCATCGTTTTCTATAACCCTGCTCTTTGGTTTGTTGATCGGAGCTTTAGCACACAATGATAATGAGGCTATTGGCGTAGGGAAAATGCTGGGTATGTTACTCATGTTGTCTATTCTTGGTGGTACTTTACTTCCGGATAACTGGCACTGGGTGGTTTATTGGACTCCATTTTATTGGGTTTACGATGTACTGGAATCTGTCTTTACACAAACCGCTACCTGGGGTGATTTTGCATGGAAAAATGCCTTGATTATTGGTATCTGTGCTATGTATTTTATCGTATTAAAGAAAAAAATCGTCAAAGGTCTTTCATAAATAATTAATTGAATAAGGAGTTACATTATGTTTTATCTTGCAATTTTTCTAGTTTTGTACGGTGCTTTTGCTCTGTTTTTCAGCCTAACCAAGAAACCCACAAAAATGTGGAACATGGGTAAGATCCAAGGCTTTGTTAAGATACTTAGCGAGGTTGGCACCCAGATTTTTATCTTTGTTTTTGGTGGTGCTGCTCTTGGCATCGGGATCTGGTTGTTGATCAAAAATTGGCCTGCAGCTTAAAGAAGTAACTGGTAACTGGTAACTGGTAACTGGTAACTGGTAACTGGTAACTGGTAACTGGTAAATTCAATATCTTATCATATATTTCAAACAATATTCTGTGTCATTTCGACCGAAACGAAGTGTAGCGGAGAAATCTCAAATTACCCGTTTCATTAAATCACACACATAATCATGACGACAAAAAGATCCTGAAACGAATTCAGGATAACGAAATATGTTTTTGTGATATGAATAGATCTTTCGACCCCGAAGTTTCGGGGTGCATCTTTTTTTAAAAAATATTATTTCAATGCATATCCGCATTATTATTTAGTTTGGTAATTTAAAAAACATTCCATTAAATTAAGCATGAGATAACCTTTTATCAATTTAGAATTATGATTGAAAGGAAGACTATTGATCGCACAAGAAAATCAAATCAAAAGTAAAGAACATTTAAGAGAACTTTGGACTGAGATATATAATACCGAAGGCAAACCCGACTGGTCGCATATTATTCCCTATTACGATGAAAATATCCATTTTCAGGATACCGTGCAAGAAATTAACGGCATTCAAGAGTTTAAAGAAATGACCGAGAGATTGGTTGAACGTTCTGAGAATTTACAAATGAATGTAAAGAATGTTCTTCAAGAAAATAATGTCATGTTCCTTGAATGGGAAATGACCTTGAGTTTCAAAAAACGTCCTAATTCGACCATATATGGTGCAAGTAGGGTAACTTTAAACGATGTAAATCAAATTATTGACCAACACGATTACTATGATCTTTGGGGTGATATATTTGATAACATTCCAAAATTTGGAAAAATGTACCGTAAATTCATGAAGAAAAAATTCGGTTAAGCCTAAGGACTTATAATGAACAAATACTTGAAAGATTACACCTGGTCAAATATCGGAGATATGCTTAGAAATAATGGTACCGTTCCTAAAAAATGTTCTGAAGATTTTAAAGATCGTTTAGTCGTGATCACCGGTGCAACGAGCGGTATTGGGTACTACACAGCTCGACTCTATGCTTCTCATGGAGCAAATCTTCTTTGTATAAATAGAAATGAAGAAAAATCTAAAAAACTGCGCAAAGAGATCATTAAGGAATTTAAGGTTAAGTGTGATTATCATATAGCAGATTTTTCGCGCTTATCCGATGTGCATGCAGTGGGTAAAAAATTGGCGCAATCCGATCTTATCATTGATGTTCTCATACATAATGCCGGCGTTTATCTAACCAAAAAGATCTTTACAATTGATGATATCGAAGAAGTGTTTCAGGTTGATTATCTGGGATCTTTCATATTAAATTATTTATTGAAAGATAAATTAAAAGCTCAAAAACAAGCACGGATCATCTACGTAAACTCAGAAGGTCATCGCTTTGCGATCGCCGGCTTAAAGCTGGATGATCTGAGGTGGAATAAACAGCTGTATACCGGATTAAAAGGTTATGGAGCCGCCAAGTCTGCTCAGCTTCTATCAATGATAAAATTTAATAAGTATTTTGCGGACAGCGATGTAGTGATTAATGCTATGCATCCGGGTGATGTTAAAACCAATATGGGCGAAAATAATGGCAGGATCTATAAGTTCTTTAAACATTCCTTTATTAATCCTTCAGCAAAATCACCCCTACTTTCCGCTGAGGCTCTTTACTACCTTGGTGTATCAAAAGAAATTAAAGGTACAAGCGGGAAATTCTTTAATTTCACTTCGGAAGAAACTCCAGCCCCCCATGCTTTAGATATTGAATTGGCTGAAAAGCTATGGAATAAAAGTATTGAACTGGGAAAACTAAAGTGAGCAAGCAACAGCATCAAATCATCATTGTGGGTGCCGGACTGTCCGGATTAACTTCCGCTGCCTACCTTACAAAAGCCGGATATAAAGTCC
>CAYTLV010000083.1:0-7584 GCA_964438445.1 uncultured bacterium
TTATAATAATTATAAATATTATCTTGAAGATCGCTATGGTGAACGGGTTCAACGAGTTTCTATTGAAGGTGGATTTACCTGTCCAAATCGTGATGGAACTTTAGGTACTGGAGGATGCATCTATTGTAATTCAGATTCATTTTCCCCGCCATACTCAGACAGTAAATATTCTATCAATGAGCAATTAGCTGAAGGAATGCGCTTTCTTCATGGTCGCTTTAAGGCAAACAAATTTATCGCTTATTTCCAGAATCATACCAATACTTACGCACCTCTAAATAGGCTTGAAAAAATGTATCGCGAAGCTTTAGAGCATCCTCAAGTTGTCGGATTAGCCGTATCAACCCGCCCTGATTGTATTGATGAAAACATTCTTGCCTTACTGAAGGATATCTCCGCCGATTACGATGTGAATTTAGAATTGGGGTTGGAATCTCTTAGTGATGTATCTTTATCTTGGATGAATCGTTGTCACAATGTTGGAAGCAGTCTGAAAGCATTGGAGATGGTCTCAAAATATGATCTTGATGTTACAGCTCACATGATACTTGGTCTGCCCACCGAAAGCAAAGAAGAAATGTTTGAGATGGCGAAAGAATTAAATGAATTGCCTTTGAAATTTTTAAAACTTCATCATCTTCAAGTGATAAAAGATACACGACTTGCTTTATTGTATGAAAAAGAAAACTTCCCCGTGTTCGAATATCTCGAATATCTAGAATTTATTGCTAAATACATTACTCTTCTCAGACCACAATTAGTATTACAGCGCGTTATTACCAGTTCTCCGGATGAATGCCTGATAGCACCAAAATGGCCGCATACAACAACAGCGTTTATTATGTCTTTGCAGAAATATATGCGAGATAATAATATGTATCAGGGGGATGAAGTCAGTAAGCAGTAAGCAGTAAACAGTAAGCAGTAAACAGTAAACAGTAAGCAGTAAACAGTAAGCAGTAAACAGTAAGCAGTTTGTCTTAATTAGGAGTAATTACTTTAATAGCAGGCACTTGTTTATAGTCTGAAAACTTTCAATAGAATTATTTGCCATCGTTTGTATAAAATAGAGTCCGGATGGTTGTTCGGATGCATCCCATTTTATCGTGTTTGTTCCTTTATTCATATGCAATGAAACACGTGAGTAAACACTTTTTCCTTGAAGATTGAAGATATCAACATCTACTTTCATTTCGGTGGGCAATTGTATATTAATGGTCAAAATAGGATTAAATGGATTTGGATAAATAAATGTAAGAAAGGTACTTTTGGGCATTGAGAAGACTTCAGTCACAACAGTGTCCTCTACTGCCATTGTTGCTGTTACAGAACTATTTGCAAGCAGATTTAGATTAGCATAAACTATTTTGGGTGTGCTTAAAGTATCAATTTGCATTAATACAGCATTTGAAATTGATTCTACTTGCTTGCCTTCTTCAAGAGGAAAAGTCACAAGACAATCATGGAAAGTTGTATTTGAATTATTTGTAAGTGTTACACTTAGTTTATCAGAACTGACAGTTTTGCTAATTAGCTCACCGTTATTTCCTGCTTGAAATGTTTCCATAGAAGTAATGACATTATTACTCACCGTTATAAGTCGGTACCAACGAGCGCCATCACAGGTTGCTCCCGTACTAACACTATATGGAAGAGTACTATCTTCAGTATTACCATGAATATGTCCCCAGAAAGCGGCATCTACACCTAATGTTGATAAGTTCAGTTCATGTTTAAAATCATAATGATAAAACAGAATTTTAAGAGGAGAGCTGGTATGTTCAGTCAGATCTTCTGATAGCCATTGTAGTTGTGATGAGATAAAACTAGTTTCTCCATATAGTTCATAACGCCATTCATCATAATTGTCATAGGCTTCTAGTCCGATAAAGTGAACATCTCCATAATTAAAGGTGTAGTTCTGAGTGGTTGTGTCAGTCGTGCTTATACTGCTCAAATATTCCCAGCCAAAGTATTTCCACCAAGTGCGTCTTGCCGTACCATCGGAAGCGGGAGTGGAGTCCCAACCACCAAGATCATGGTTCCCTGCTACAAGAAACAAGGGAACTTCCAGTTCATGCAGTAAGGCTTTTCCACGTGAAATCGAGGGAATACCCAGTGCTTCAATTTCACCATCGTTGATAAAATCACCGGTATGAAGTACAAAATCAGGGTTGATAATATTTATATCATTAATCACTGCACGAAAATCTTCAAGTTCCGTTGAATCGCTTTCCAATCCATCTTCGCCCCAAAAATGATGAGACGGCATGTGCGTATCGGTAACCTGAATAAAGGAAAAATCATTTTTATATTCAGGGATCACATAGAGAGCATGTTCCGAAATATCCATACTGTCCGTTCCGGTGCACATTATTTTAAGATCGTATAAACCATAGAACATATTTGAGGGTAAATACGCTTCAAGTGTGCGAAGTCCAAAAGGGGTAGAGGTACTGCTTTCAACAAAATTAAGCGCATATTCATTTCCATTAAATAACAAAGATAAGGATTGTACTGACTCTGATTCAGCTAAATTGATCTTTACAGAAATCGTATCACCCGGTAAAGCCATAGTGGGAATATTGATAAGTGGTGACTGAATAATCGTCAGAGTGTCCTGACCTATTTTCAGAGGAGTTGCCTCACCAAAAATGAATAAAAGATCCTGACTTGAATCAGATGAAATATTAATGACTTGTTCTTTAGTTTGACCATCCGTAATAACTCTACATATCCAGGTGCCAATACCCAATTGAGCATTCAATATGCCTAGACTATTTGTCTGATCTTCGAAAGTCGGGCCACTATCCGATCCTTGAATAAAATATACAAGGGCATTTTCCTCGGGTTGATCTTCGAGAAAAACAGAAACAGTAATAGATCCAGAAGAAATATCATATAGATCAAGATATGTTGTATAAATTCCAGCCAGATTTTTTGATACCATGAAGTATCTTAATATACTTACTGAATCACCTGCAGCTAAATTCACTTCTTCTAATGTTGCATCACTCCAATATTCGCCGTGAGTTGCGAAAAAATCTTCTGAAGCTAAGTAGCCATAAAGTGTATTGGATGTAATTGATGCTAACCACGATGTTGTTGAGCTTCCTTCCCGGGTGGATCCTATTCCCGGTACAAATGGATTACTTCCCCAGGAGAAGGCATCGCCCATATCATAGGAATTTACAGTTGAGGCAGATTGATTATAAAACCGTGTTTTCACTTTCATCATGGGTGTATTATCATATAGGATATAGTCAGTGCTTATTGCAATACCGGCATTATCCGAATCAACGCCGTTTACTCGAATATGAGCAGAATCACTGCTTGCCCCGTCTGAAATAATATTGATCGTTGAGTAAATACTTTGCCGAGGCCAGTCTTTATCAAGATAAAGGTACATTAGATCGAAATCATCAAGACCGCCATTGAGAACCGCATCAATACATAATCCACCGGATTTCCCTGGACTTAGAGTATTGGGTATATCGGAAATAATAAATGAAGCACTATCATTGTTTAACAGATAATCACCCACAACGCCCGTTGTATTACTTCCTGCTAATAATTGTGCCGAAGATGTAATCTTTAGGGCATTTGCAGCCCAAGCAAGACTGATGAGAGATAAAACTAAAATAATGTATTTGATAAATTTCATGTACTTCCTTTATTAGTGCGTGAATTATAGTCAATTAGGCATCTAATAGCAAATATATTACATGGTAAATAATGTTTACAAATATAAAAAAGCCCCGAAAATTCGGGGCTTTTCATTATCTTAGTTACCGATATTAATCAGCTAACTTCTTATATGTTTCCCAGCGGGCCTTAGCGAATTTTAGGAAGCCTTCGCGTAGAGCAGGAACGTTTTCAGGGAAGGTAGTTTCCAATGAGCTGTATCGTCTTTCTCCGTTGAGGAAATCGATGACTTCAAAATTAGGTTCTTTAGAATCCAAAGTTAAAGGATTCTTGCCTTCTAATGCAAGCATTGGATTGTAGCGATATAGTAACCAGTAACCGGTTTCAACCGCTTTCTTTTCCTCTTTTTGACTGAAGCTCATGTTAATACCGTGGTTAATACAAGGAGCGTATGCAATGATGATCGAAGGACCGTCATATGCTTCAGCTTCTTGGAAAGCCTTTACTAACTGGTTCTTGTTGGCACCCATAGCAACAGATGCAACATAAACATATTCGTAAGTCATCAACATACGACCAAGATCTTTCTTGTTCGTTTTCTTGCCTGATTCAGCAAATTTAGCAACGGCACCCAGAGGAGAAGCTTTAGAAGCCTGACCACCGGTGTTTGAGTAAACTTCTGTATCTAGAACAAGAATGTTTAGGTTCTTGCCAGTTGCAAGAGCATGATCCAAACCGCCATAACCAATATCGTAAGCCCAGCCGTCACCACCAAAGGCCCAGACTGATTTGTCTATGATGTAAGATTGCAGTTCAACAGCTTTACGAACAACAGCATTTTTTACATCTTCTTTTGCAAGAAGGGCTTGAATCTTGGAAGCATTGACTTTAGCATCTTCAGAAACATCTTTCCAGTTTTCGACTGACCAAGTAAGAGCTTTTTTCAATTCAGCGGCAACATTTTTATCCATGAGTTTAGCAAAGATAGATTTCAATTGTCTACGATTAGCGTCAACGGCTAAACGCATACCTAAACCATATTCAGCATTATTTTCGAATAGTGAGTTAGCCCATGTAGGACCGTGACCATCTTTGTTTTTGCAATAAGGAATGGTAGGAAAAGTACCGGAGTAAATTGAAGAACAACCGGTAGCGTTCGCAATAACCATTCTATCGCCGAAAAGCTGAGTCGACAATTTAATATAAGGTGTTTCGCCACAACCTGCACAAGCTCCAGAGAATTCGAAGAGAGGTTGTTTGAACTGAGAACCTTTAACGCTGAACAAACGGCTTGAACCGAGAACATCGCTAGGAAGTTCGTGGAAGAATTTTTCGTTTTCATTTTCACCTGCATCACGTTCATCTTGAGCAGGACTTAATTCAAGAGCACCGACAGGGCATTCGTTAACACAAACTGAACAACCTTGGCAATCTTCAGTATAAACCTGGATTTTAAATTTCTTGCCGGCATCTTTACCTTTTACATCCAAAACATTGAATGATTTGGGAGCGCCTTCAAGATCTGCAGGATCAATAAGTTTGGCACGGATTGCAGCATGAGGACATACAAATGTACATTGGTTACATTGGATGCATTTTTCTGAGTCCCAATGAGGAATTGCAGGAGCAACGCCACGTTTTTCAAGAGCTGCTGTACCTGTAGGTATATAACCATCGAAAGGCATAGCTGAAACAGGAATTGTATCGCCTTTTTCACGCATGATAGGTTCGATAACATTCTTGACAAAATCAGAAGCATTATCTGGAACAAGTTTTGTAGGTTCAGCTGAAACTTCGGGAAGCTCAGCGGGAACAGCAATTTCTTGGAGAGCAGCTTCAGTAGCATCAACAGCTTTCCAGTTCATTTCAACAATCTTCATACCTTTTTTCTTGTATGATTTTTCGATAGCGCCTTTAATAAGTGCAATGGCTTCTTTTTTTGGAAGAACACCTGAGATAATAAAGAAAGCAGCCTGCATGACAGTATTAATACGGCCACCAAGACCAACTTCTTTTGCGATATTAAGTGCGTTTACATTATAAACTTTGACATTATTGTCAATAATAGCTTTCTGCATATCTTTGGTGAAGTGAGAAAATACTTCGTCAGCTTCCCAGTTTGAGTTTAGCAAGAAAACGCCATTTTTTTTGATACCTTCAGTTACATTGTAACGACCGATAAAAGCAGGATTGTGGCATGCAACAAAGTTAGCATGTTGAACAAGGTATTCAGATTGGATCTTAGCAGTACCAAAACGAAGATGTGAACGAGTGATACCACCTGATTTTTTAGAATCATATTGGAAGTAACCTTGAGCATTCATTTCAGTGTTATCACCAATAATCTTGATTGAATTCTTGTTAGCACCAACCGTACCATCAGAACCAAGACCCCAGAACATTGCTGAGAAAGTCCCTTCAGGAAGGGTATTTAGAGTATCTTCATATTTCAGTGATTTGTGAGATACATCATCATTGATACCTACGGTGAAGCCATGAAAAGCAGCGCCGTCAACATGATCATAAACAGCTTTTACCATAGAAGGTGTAAATTCTTTAGAAGAAAGACCGTAGCGACCGCCAATAACTTTAACATCTTTTTCTCTAAGGGCAGTTACAGTGTCAAGATATAGAGGTTCACCTAATGAGCCCGGTTCTTTTGTGCGATCAAGAACGATAATGTTCTTTGCTGATTCAGGAATAGCATCAATAAAGGCTTCAGCAGAGAAAGGACGATAAACGCGGACTTTAAGAAGACCAAGTTTTTCACCTTTAGCATTAAGATGATTAATAGTTTCTTCGATAGTATCACAAGCAGAGCCCATAGCGACGATAACTTTTGTAGCATCGGCAGCACCAACATAATCGAATAGGTGATATTGGCGACCGATAACCTTGGCAACCTTATCCATATATTCTTGGATAATTGCAGGTGTTACATCGTACATGAGATTTGTTGTTTCACGACCTTGGAAGAAGACATCAGGATTTTGAGCGCCAACTTTCAAGCGAGGGTTTTCAGGATTCATTGCGCGAGCGCGGAATTCTTCGATATATTTTTCTTCTACAAGACCTTTGATAGTATCGTAGTCGATTATTTCTGTTTTTTGAATTTCATGAGAGTTACGGAAACCGTCAAAGAAATTCAAGAAAGGAACTTTGGATTTCAAAGTTGCAAGATGGGAAACGATAGCAAGATCCATAATCTCTTGAAGATTAGAAGCAGAAACAATGGCGTAGCCAGTATTACGAGCAGACATTACATCTGAATGATCGCCAAAAATAGACAAAGATTGCGCTGCAAGAGAGCGGGCAGTGACATGGAAAACTGTAGGTAACATTTCACCGGCGATCTTATGCATATTTGCAAGCATAAGCATCAAGCCTTGAGAGGCGGTAAAAGTGGTAGTGAAGGCACCGGCAGAAAGGGAACCGTGAACGGCTCCGGCAGCGCCGGCTTCTGATTGCATTTCGACGATATCTACAACTTCGCCGAAAATGTTTTTACGACCATTAGCAGACCATAAATCAGCATACTGACCCATGTCTGTAGATGGAGTGATCGGGTAGATCGCAGCAACATCAGAGAACGCGTATGCAACATGCGCGGCGGCGGTGTTTCCATCTATGGTTTGTTTTTTAAATTTACTCATTTTGACTCCTAATATATTTCAACTTTAATTGTTGTCAACAAACCGAAAGATACAATGAAAATGGTTTGAGGTAAAGGAAATTTTAGGAAAATAATCACATAAAAAACCAATCATCCAACTGAGTCAAATTTCTTAATTTTTCGTTTTAATGCATTGGGCCAATTAGCCAAAATTCAATTGCCCCAATGCGTTTAATTGTCATTGCCTCAATCAAGAAAATATCAATTGAGGCAATGGGAAGTTATTCGATTGACTCAAAGAGTAAAAAATTACTTGAGTCAATGAG
>CAYTLV010000084.1:0-7493 GCA_964438445.1 uncultured bacterium
AGTGATCACCCTGATTTTATCAAGCCTGAAAACCGCAAGAACGAGATACTCGGATTCCTTAAACAACCTTTAAAGGATCTCTGTATTTCCCGTCCAAAGGAACGCTTATCTTGGGGAATTGAGCTACCATTTGATAAAGATTATGTGACCTATGTCTGGTTTGATGCATTATTGAATTATATCACTGCGCCGGGTTATCTGCAAGATGATGAACGATTTCAAAAGATATGGAAAGACACGGTGCACCTTATCGGAAAAGATATTTTAACAACTCACTGTGTTTATTGGCCGACCATGCTCATGGCTGCCGGTATTCCTTTGCCCAAAACGATTTTCGCACATGGTTGGTGGACCTCAGAAGGTCAAAAAATGAGTAAATCTCTTGGGAATTTTATTGATCTTGAGACCATTCAAATGCATTGCGATAATGTGGGCAAAGATGCCTATCGCTACTATATGGCTAAAGAAGGACCTTTGTTCAGCGATTCGGATTTTTCCAAAGAACGCTTTTATCAAACCTATAATACGGATTTGGCAAATAATTTTGGAAATTTAGTTAATAGGATATTTAAATTAGTACAAAAGAATTTTAATGGCGTAATTCCTAAAGATAATAAACAACATAAAATAATTAATGTAACTAATGAAATAAAAGAAGATATTCAAAAAATAGGTAGACCTTATAGCCTTATAGCAAAGAATTTAGAGGTAAATGTATTTAATCATTTAAGCCAATTTAATATTAATGCAATAGCAAGAGATATTATTGGTTATATATCAAATATAAATAGTTATCTAGAACTTACAGAACCCTGGAAATTGGCAAAGACCGATCTTGATTCAACTGCTACCATACTTTATACGGCTCTTGCCAGTCTTCGTTTCTCAGCTTCTTTGTTATATCCGTTGCTACCTGAAAAAATGACTGAATTTTTCTCCATGTTGAACAGCGGTGATATACCGGGGTCACTCATGAAGTGGGAAGACCTGAAAAGCGGTATAGAATTGGGCGAAATGAAAGCACTTTTCCCGCGCTTTGATATGAAATTACTTGAAACAATGTAGACCTTCCGTCTCGGGGAGATTCATGTTTACCGATACACACGCACATCTTAATCTGGATCCTTTTTATGAAGATGTTCAGCCCTATATAGACCGGGCTTTGGAAGCTGGCGTTACGCGAATTATTGTTCCGTCCGTTGATCTTATAAGCTCGGAACGGGCTATTTCACTAGCAGATAGATATGATCAGGTATTTGCTGCAGTTGGTATTCATCCTCATGATAGCACTGATGCCTCGAATGAACATTTACATGTTCTTGAAGACATGCTCAAGCATCCCAAAGTTTGTGCCGTAGGGGAGATCGGTTTGGATTATTTTCGCGATTATGCACCCGAAGATATTCAAAAGCGTATTTTCCGTGGACAAATTGAGTTGGCTAAGGATAAAGGATATCCGATGATTATCCATAATCGGACAGCTGATGCGGATACCTATGCCATTCTTGAAGAAACGGATTATTTTAATGCACAATTTCACTGTTATGGGAGTGATGAAGCATTTGCCCAAAAGGTTCTAAAAAAAGGTTCACTGATCTCCTTTACCGGGGTCGTGACCTTTGCAAAGAAAGTCAAAGAATTGGTAGAAACTCTTCCTTTGGATAAACTTATGATAGAGACCGATTGTCCATGGATGGCACCGATCCCTCATCGTGGCAAACAGAACGAACCCGCTTATGTGGTAGAAGTTGCCAGAGCATATTCAGAGATCTTTCAAAGACCTATCGAAGAGATCGCAAAGATCACGACAAATACAGCAAATATTTTTTTTCGATTAATATAATGAAACATCGCCCAAAAAAATCACTGGGACAACATTTTCTAAACGATAAGAACATGATCGCAAAGATCATGCGTGCGATCGATATAAATGAAAACGATAGCATTCTTGAGATCGGACCGGGTGAGGGAGCATTAACGAATGAATTACTTAAAAATAATTGTAAACTAACCAGCTTTGAACTGGATACCGAACTTGCCAACAAATGGCAAAGTATATCCAAGGACCACTCCCAGTTTCAATGCATTGAATGCGATGCGGTAGCTGAAGATTGGTTACCCTATTTACCTGTCAATAAATGTGTCGGAAATATTCCATATAATATTTCCCGCCCTTTGATATACAAATTATTCCGGTATCGTAAACAGATTACCGAAACTGTGTTCATGGTACAGAAAGAATTTGCCGAAAAACTCACGGCGCAAGCTGGAGAGGACGCATATGGCATTCTTTCAGTACTGTCCGCGTGCTTTGCCGATGTTGAGTATTTATTTAATATTCCACCTTCGGTTTTTTACCCACCGCCCAAAGTTACGTCAGCTTGCGTGAGATTTACTTTCAAAGATATCGAGATCAATGACGCCCTATTTATTGAGGTCGTTAAGACCGCATTCAATCAACGACGCAAGACACTCAAAAATAGTCTGAAGAAATATTATCGACCTGAACTGAAAGATAAATTTGAGTGGGGAAAAAGAGCTGAAGAGATCACACCGCAAGAGTATATCGAATTTGTGAAAGACCTCACACACTTATCCAACGAAGCCTTGGCGAAGTTGGAAAGTCACTAAGAACCATTAAGTCACCAAAAAAATATTGTGTCATCCTGAACTCGTTTCAGGATCTCTTTGTTATCATGATTCAAAGTATGGTTTTATATAATGAGTAATTTGAGATTTCTCAATAACGCCTGTCCTTCGTAGCTTTCTTGTCATCCAAAGCCTTGGCGAAGGATGTAGCGTAAAAGTTAATAGCGATGTATAAAAAAGGGACGGTCTTGACCGTCCCTTTTTTATATTACGTTTCACGAATTAAACTTTCTTTTTCAGCCAAACCTGACGTTTGTGTAAGAACGCATTCTTTTTTGATTTGATGATAAAATAAATTGAACATCCGATCAAATAAAGGAAACAGAGTCCAAAGAACATCCAGAACCATACCCATTCGTGGGGATTTGTCATGAATGTTTTTACTGGCCAGGTCATGAACAGGATCAAGGGAATGGCAAAGATAAAAACGATACCCGAACCATAAGTATAATCTTCAATAACCGGAGATTTGAATTCAGGGTCAACCACACGTAAAAGCGCAAGTGCGGTAGAGAGTGTACCCGTTGAGACACCAAAGATCATCAATGTCCTGAAAAAGCGGTGTGTTTTGAACATACGCGAGCCGATATAGATCACAGCCCATGTTGACACGATACCGCCAATAACTGCCACGATAAGGATCGGTAACCAGTAATCCAGTACCACCGCGATCGAGATCGCTCCAATGGCTGCTGTGACCATGATATCTACAAGTAAACCGGATACTCGATTCATAGTTAAATTATCGACGAGATGGTCTGCCTTGACCAAAAGAAGGAAGCGGCGCATGATCATACCGGTGAAAGCGGCAAAGATAAAGTTAATACCCCAGAGGCTGTCACCCAATTGAACACCGGTATCCCCGATGAGAGCAAGAAGATTAGTGAGTCCGAGAAGCAATAAATATGACAAGAAGTAGGTAAATATGACCAATCCTGTATGCAAGGTCATCGTGTCGATGGCCTCACTTTCTGTCGTTAAGTAACCACCCACCGGACGTTCTTTACGTTCACGAGAGAAGATGCCGCGTCGTGTTCCGGATTCACCCATATAAGATAATTCTTCTTTGGTGATCCACTTGTTGCGGATCCCGAAATTGATGAGGTAAATTCCGCCGAAGCAGCAGAAAATAAAACCGATGGCGGCAAAAGTCAGTCCGACAGATCCCAATCCCTCAATGGACATCATTGTACCCCAAGATTCACCGATGGACATTGCTTGTCCCGGGCCGAGTACGAATCCCAAAGGCATGAACACGCCAAAACTATGGAAGAGGCCCGGACGGACAGCATAGATAATGAATACGGTTAAAAGCAACCCGAGTACAAGCTGGATCGAATATTGGAAAAGAATACCGACTGCCATGGGTCCTGCACCGTCGTTGTCTTTTCCCTTGGGCTGTGAATTTTTAAGGGTCAGTACCACAAAGGACATACCTAAAAAGTGGTAAGCCAGATCTTTGAGTGAACCCAGTTCGAATCCCAACATTGGGAAAACATAGTTGTAGAGTGGCAGGAGAATAAAACCGGCTGTCAGAGCATTCGGTATAAGAAATTTCTGAAAGAATTTTACTTTGGAACGAATAAAAGTCGCTATTAATAAAGCGAAAGAAATAATTCCAAGATTGATGAATACATCCCAATTAAAATGCATAATCCCTCCCTGTGTTGGGGGTAGTGATGTAGAGGTGTAGGGTATAAAGATTTGATCAAAGAAAATCGGTCAATGACCTATATGCTTTTATACCTTATTCCCATTTTTATTAATTAACTAATTATTTCCCGTTGTCAAGAGGCTTCTTGTAGAAGAGATAAAAAGAATCATCATCCAAAGCAAAGCCCATTTGATAGCGCCAGCCGTCCATGTTCAGAGCTTCATATTCGTATTGCAGATCGTCCATTTTAATATGATCGATCGATTCCTTACCCGCAACCGGGATCACAGAATTTAATAAATGTTCGTCATTGACAATACGCAGGACCTTATGGCCCCAGTCGGATGATGTATGTTGTTTTTTGTTTTCTTTCAAGTTCGCCTCTATTAGTTAAAAAATACAAATTAAAATGTGGTTAAGCAATTAATATGTGCTAGTAATTATTATATGATTGAGAGATTTTCGTGACCCGTAACGAGTGACTCGTAACTCGTTGTGAATCGTGAAATAAAAGATGTAAGACAAGAGATAAGAATATAAGAGAAAAGAATGTCCTTCCGTTAGCATTAACTGTCTGAATATTTTCTGATAATACTCATCGCTTCATCATGATTTTTAGCGTGGCGCAAAAGAACACGCACATCTTCTTTTTGAAGTAAACGTGCAAGAGCAGCCAACACTTCTAGGTGTAATTCTGGTGGCTCTTTCGGTGACAAGACCATACAGATGATCTCCGCAAATTCATCGGCAGACCCTCCGAAATCAATGCTTTGGTCTTCAGGCAACACTCCCAGCGCAACAACTGGCTGCTGTAGTTCCGGCAATCTGCCATGGGGCATTGCAATACCTTGTCCCAAAGTGCTTCCCCCTTGACGGTCGCGTTCCATCAGGATTCCAATCACCTTTCCTGGATTTTCGATTAAACCTGTCGCATACAGTGTATTCACGAGTTCCCAGACAACCTCACCTTTATCCGACGCCTTCAAGGGTATCAGCAAACACTCCGGATGCAGAATATCAGTGACTGTAATACGTCGTTTTTGGATGTTTTTCTGAATACGATCCTCCTCGTCCGCTACAACATCCATGCCCGTTACATAAGCGCGCCATTTAACTAATGCCCGCTCCGACATCAGCACACCGGCCACTTCGAACACGATGAGTCCCGGGATAATGATACCGAGGACGATCTTTCCATCAGCTCCAAGGACTGTCGCGACATAGAATGCTTCAACGGCGGCCACACCCGCTTGAGGAAGCATCAATTTTGGTAGTGTTTGACGAAGCTCTTTACTCTGTCCGGTCACTTTACAGCCCAACCAAGTCCCAAATACTTTTCCCGAACTGCGTGCAATAACGTATGCAAGGATATATAAAAAATTTTCCGGGTGGAACGAACTTAAATCGGCATTCGCTCCGATAAGAACAAAAAAGATAAGAGTGAACATAGATGTCACACTTTGAATGCTGAGTGAGCGGAATATTTCTCGTGAATACAGATTAGAGATCAGTATTCCCGCGCTTACGGCTGTGACTAGAAAGGGCAAATGCCAGTGAAGTGCAAGACCCACACCAAGTGATAGACAGCCGGCTACTATGAGAAAAACATTAATAGACGGACCTGGCATCTCGGAGATCAGACGAGACAGGAATTCGGGTCCCGGCACAGTATTTATCCCATATTTATTTCCTTTGGGCTTAAGCCATCTTCGTGCGACACCAAGACGCACCAGTAGAAAAACACCCGCACCTAAGAGTAAAGCAAATATAAAATCCTTCCCGACCGGCAGTAAAAGCCCCTGCCAAGTGAGCGCCATAGATCCTTGCATGATAACCGCTGCCTGACATACAATGGAAAATATCAATACCTCCAGAAGATCGTCAAATACAACCATTCCACCCAGCATTGAACGCATATTGCCGCCAATGTTCAATCGATTCATGATCGCAAAAGTAGATGCTGGTGCCGTCGCAATCCCGATACTGCCGATAATTAGGGCCACAATAGGTTTGAAGCCAAGGAGAAAAAAAGTAACAGTTACTAAAATCCATGTGATACCTCCCTGAATGATTGTTAGGATGATGACATGGCGCCCCGTGTGACGTATTTTCTCAATATTCAATTCATCTCCGATACCAAAAGCAATAAGACTCAGGAAAAAGAAAGTGAAAAAATGTAACGATCGCAATGCGTCACCATATCCCGGGAAACGATGTTCAATAAAGAAGATAAGAATCGGACCGACTAGCAGGCCGCCAAGCACTTGGCCGACCACCACGCCGAGGCCAAAGCGACGGGTGATGCGCGAGCCGTAATGTGCCGCGAGGATCAAGAGTCCCAAACATATGATCTGGATGTAGTAAAGGTTCACTGACATAATGACCGTTCTGATTATTTTGGTTGTATACATAATTTTACCAACATTTTTTTTAAAAATCAAGGGATAAAAATAGCTGGAACACACCATTTTCAGCAACTAATGGCGATGCTAATAGAGATCGCGGGTATAAAATATTTTGCGTAAATGATATTTTAATAAATTCCTGTTAATTTTATCGGTCACTTTTTGATTACCGTCATCGATATTTCCGTGTTATAGATATATAAAAGTGATCTTTAAATTCCATATAAAAACCCCTTCCATAAAATCTCAATTACACCTATATTCTCAAAAATACTGTAATCTTGTGATCACGATTATTTTAGCTTAAAAGGAGCCAACATGACCCTTGTTGAGATTATTATATCAATTTAGGAGTTTGTATTTGGCTTATAGCATGATTGCAATTATAATTGAGACGATTATGATAATTTATGGGGACTATTTATTAAGGAGAGGGTATGGATAACATCATTGTAATTGTTTATCTTGTGATTATTTTAATTGTAGGATTATTGGCGGGTAGGAAAGTAAAAGATCTGTCCCAATTTTCGGTAGCAGGACGTTCTTTCGGTTCATTTGTTATTTTTGCAACTCTTTCCGCTTCATTTATCGGTGGTGGCTTTTCTATGGGAAATGCCGAAAAAGTATTTCTTTTTGGGATAGTTAATATTTTTGCACTTTGGGGCTTTAGTCTAAAAGAAATTTTGGTTTCAAAATTTATTGCACCTCGTATGGATAATTATAAAACAGCCATTTCTGTCGGCGATATTATGGAAAAGCACTATGGAAAACTTTCCAAAATTATT
>CAYTLV010000085.1:0-4060 GCA_964438445.1 uncultured bacterium
CGTTTTTGGCATAAGGTATTATTTGATATCGGTGTCGTCACAAACGATGAACCTTTTAAGAAATTGATGAACCAGGGACTCATTCTGGGCTCAGACGGCGAAAAAATGAGTAAATCACGGGGTAATGTGGTCAATCCAGACGATGTTATCGCAGAATATGGTGCCGATACTCTACGTTTGTATGAGATGTTCATGGGACCGATCGAACGTGCTAAACCCTGGCAAACAGAAGGTTTGGGCGGTATTCATCGCTTCTTAAACCGTGTTTGGCGCATATATATTACTGAAGAAGGCGATCTGAATCCCAAGATCAATGATAATGAATCGGGTGAAGCCTTTGTCAAAGCCTATCATAAGACCGTTATGATCGTGGGTGAGCACATTGAACGTGCCCGTTTTAACACGGCGATCTCTCAAATGATGGTCTTTATTAACGAATGTTATAAACAAAATAGCTTAAATCGTGATATGTTGCGCGGTTTTGTAAAAGTATTATCTACCTTTGCACCGCATGTCGCTGAGGAATTATGGGAAAAACTGGGTGAGAGCTCTGTTCTGCTTTATGAAACCTGGCCTGAATACAATCCTGCCATGGTTGTTGAAGATATGATCGAATATCCTGTTCAAATCAACGGGAAAGTTCGTTTAAAGCTCAATATTCCAGCTGATGCGGAGGATTCTACGATTAAAGAGATGCTTTTTTCTAATGAAAAACTCGGACAATACACTGAAGGCAAAACTATTGTCAAGACGATCATTATTCCGAAGAGAATTATTACGCTTGTTGTAAAATAATAGATGTGCTATTAATTTAATAATTTATTAGATAGTTATTTGTACGGAACGGTTTGAAACCGTTCCGTACTTTTTATACTTTTATAAAAATAATCAGCGGGGGAGTATAGTCTCACTTTTTATACCTATCTAAAAAATATCCTCTCTAAGCTCCTGTAATTAATAATTCAATAAAATATCACAGACTTCTAATTAGAATAATATCACTTAGCTATCTATAAAAGTTATTCCACTTATCCACTGGTTTACATAATATATATTATGGGCATGTGTTAAAATGTGGATAAATAAGCAGGTAATGATAATGATTCGATAACAATATGATAATCAGTTGATAGTAAACTATGGCTAAATAGTAAATATGGCTTCTAAGCGACGATCTCTTGAAGAAGTGACTCCTGATTCGTGACCTTTTATAAGAATTTATGGGTATAAATAAATTTGCGATTTAAGGGCAGATAATTTTAAGGCATAGTTTAGTATGGCTTTTTTGATCGCTTATGGAAGGAATTTTGGTTTTATGTGATCCATGGATGAAAAGATGTTATCGACAACATCAATGCCCGGTGAATTGTCCTGAATATTTTTTAAAAGATCTTTTATGTATTTTCGTTTTGTGTTTTGCTCAAAATCACATCTAAGATCAAAAGATGGGATGTTTTGTTCACTTACGTAGATCAATAACATGGGTTCGGGTATAAGATACATAGGCCTGATAAGATGATAAGACCCTTTAAATAGTGTCTGTTTGGGGCTCATGGTACTTATTTCACGTGAATATATTTGATTTAACAATAAGGTTTCAACAACATCGTTCTTATGATGTCCAAGGACGACTTTTGTTGCATTTATGGACTCTGCGGACTCTAAAAGCAGTCGTTTTCTCTGTCTTGAACAACTAAAACAGATATTTTTATCATCTAATTTATCTTCTAAAGCATTTGAGCTAATGTGCTTATAATCAGCATAGTTGCGACAATATGCTTGAAGATTGTCATCGTATCTATCAAAGAAATCAACATATACAGCTGTTAGCTTAAGATCAAAGAATGACAGCAATCTCAGGCAAGCAAGAGAATCCTTACCCCCGGAAATCCCAATGACAAGCTCCTCCCCTTTTTGAAATAATTGCCATTTTTTATTGGCTTGATTAATGTAATCGATGAGTGTTAATTCTAATTTTGTATGCATAATATGTTTCCCGTATGTGTAGAGACGCAAAATATTGCGTCTTTGCATAATCATAATAATTATTAAAATGTACATAGAATTATACGCTTTAAGCAATTATTTCCTTATAATTGAACAGGATAAGGAGAAAAACATTGAGTACTGTACTTCAGATATTGCTTTTATCGGTTTTACCGGGAATTATTTGGGTGATCTTTATTTATCGAACGGATAAATATGAACCGGAACCCACCAAACAGATCATTAAAGCCTTTATTTTGGGTATATTATGCGTTTTCCCGGCCGTTCTCTTTGAGAGCTTATTCGATATCGGTTCGGAATATTTTAGGGCCATAGCGGTCGCTCCTATTGTTGAAGAAGTGATCAAATTCCTAGCTTTTATGGTCTTTTTCTATCACAGTAAAGACTTTGATGAACCTTTGGACGGTATTATTTATGCCTGTTCCATTGCTTTGGGATTTGCAACGATAGAAAACGTATTTTATGTCTTCTCAGCATTACAGTACAATAATGTGTTTGAAGTAGCCAGTTTAAGGGCTTTTCTCTCTATTCCCGGTCATTTTCTTTTTTCGGCACTTTGGGGATATACTGCAGGGGTCGTCAAATTTAAGCTTCGCCATGGTGTAACTCTGGGTGCAGGTCTTATTGCTGCAATATTATTACATGCAGGCTTTAATTTTACCGCTACATTATCGGCGATCGGAACGACAGTTTTTATCGTTATTTTCTCGATCTATGCTTGGGTGTTGTTTTCAAAACGATTAAAGATACTTCGTTTAGACAGTAAAAAAAGAGCTGAAAGATCAGCGCAAGACTGATCTTAATTTCTTATAGGGTATAAAAACTTCTATTGAGCCATAGACATAGGCAGCGATCTCATAGGGATCATACTGAAAGATCACTCCCCTTTTTGTTAGATAAATATCATCAGACACCTTATAGTCAGTGGAAAATAGAATATTCTCAAGATTGTTCTCCTGAAATTTCAATTTTAACTCCGTATCGATCAATTCTTTAATTTTCTTTTTGGCGTTTGGAATGAAAATGTCATTAAACGATATGATCTTGTCTGTTTTTCTATTGATGATCCAGTGTTGTGACCTTGTATTGGGATGCGCGCCACCTGTAAAAGCCATATATGTATGTCGTAACGATAAATATTTTTTGCTTTTATATATGATCTCTGTTAAATCTTCATAGACATAATTCAAACTTGCCGAACGTGGATAAAGATCATAAAGATTACGCAAGGTCATATAATCCTTACAGTATAAATCGAAATGTTCTTCATAATAAGCTTTCGGATCGGTAAATATTCTCAAAGAAGTATCCATCAGGTCGGAGATGATTTTACCTTCATAAGTATATGTCATAAAAGGGCTTAAGGAATCATCCTTAACTAAAAAGTATTCACTGGAAATATAAATGGGTTTAGCTAAAAGTATAAATGGGAGCAATAGAACGAAAAGAAGTTTTAAACTTTTCTTCATTAACGTTTTTTCTCGATCTGTAGAACAGCCAAAAATGCTTCCTGTGGGACAAATACGGCTCCAACCTGTTTCATGCGCTTCTTTCCTTTTTTCTGATTTTCAAGGAGTTTACGCTTACGGCTGATATCACCGCCGTAACATTTAGCCGTCACATTTTTACGAAGAGCAGAAACATTCTCACGAGCTAGGATCTTTGAACCGATGGCAGCTTGAATAGGGACTTCAAATTGATGCCGTGGTATGAGACTACGTAATTTAACCACAAGTTCCCGACCGATATATTGCGCTTCATTGCGATTTGCTATAACGGATAGAGCGTCAACGGATTCATTATTAATAAGAATATCTAATTTTACAAGATCCCCCGTCCGATAGCCGATATATTCATAATCATAAGAGGCATATCCTCTGCTGACCGTTTTAAGTTTATCATAAAAATCAAAAACAGTTTCAGAAAGTGGGATCTCATACATCAGCTGGACTTTTGTTTTATCCATATAATGCGTATTCTTATAGATAGCGCGTTTTTCCTGGGTCAATTTCATCAATGCGCCAATATACTCAGATGGCGTAATGATCTCGGC
>CAYTLV010000085.1:4160-7425 GCA_964438445.1 uncultured bacterium
TCAAAATGAAGAGATGCATCATTAAGTTGCAGTTTTTCAAGTGATTGGCGCAATTCATCATAATCTTCATTTTGGGAAGGATAGATACCCGAAAAGACCATGGGCTTCATTTCTTTGTAACCCTTAAGTGGCTCAGAAGCAGGATTTTGAACGGTTGTGATCGTATCACCGACACGGAGGTCTTTAATATTTTTTATTTGAGCAACGACATATCCGACGTCACCGGAACTTAGTACGGAACTTTTAATTCTTTTCAGATGAAAGTGCCCCACTTCCGTAATTTCATATTCGGTGTTGTTAGCAAATGAACGCAGTTTTTGTCCGGGTCGAATTTCACCATCAATAATTCTTACATAAGGAATAGCACCACGATAGGTATCAAAAAGACTGTCAAAGATCAATCCGCGGGTCGGTAGATCTATATTTACTTTAGGTGGCGGTATGCGTTTAATAATGGCTTCTAAGAGCGTATCAATACCAAGTCCGGTCTTAGCCGAGGTTAGGATGATATCGTCCTCGTCACAGCCGATAAGGTCAATAATTTGATCTTTTGCGGCTTCAACCATGGCTCCGGGAAGATCAACTTTGTTGATCACGGGAATGATCTCAAGATTATTCTCTAAAGCAAGATAGGTATTTGATACCGTTTGGGCTTCAACACCCTGAGATGCATCAACCAGCAATAATGCACCCTCACATGCAGCCAGACTTCGGGATACTTCATAGGAAAAATCCACATGGCCGGGAGTATCAATGAGATTTAGTGTGTATGTTATGCCATCTTTCGCCTTGTATTGAAGGCGAATGGGATGAGATTTAATGGTAATACCGCGTTCGCGTTCCAGGTCCATATCATCCAGGACCTGTTCCTTCATCTGGAATTTACTCAGAGTGCCGGTGGTCTCCAAAAGGCGATCTGCTAAAGTTGATTTACCATGATCAATATGCGCTATAATGCTGAAATTTCGTATCGTTGTACTCATATCGGGAATATATGTAAACAAGTACAAAGGCAAAAGCAAAAAGTATAAAGAACGTAAAGTGTAAAACGTAAGACGTGAGACATTTACCCCGAGCTTGTCGAGGGGTTGAACAATAGTCCCGTAGGGACGAAAGCTTTGTAGATATGAGTTCACATAAAACAATGAGCTCCGTAGGAGCGGAACCCCTAAAACAATTGATAATTGATAAAGGACAATTATAAGATAAATTCTAAACGCATGTCATCCCGGAAAAATTCCACAGGAATTTTATCCGGGATCTCATTAATTGATCACTCCATCTTATGTGGGAGGAATGAAATTATTTAGATCCCGGATAAACTTGCCACCGGCAAGTTTTCCGGAATGACATGGTGCTGATTGTCCGGGATAACGTGTTTTGTAATAGTAAAAGCCTACTGTCCCGAAGCTCCGGGGTCCACTACGATACCGAAAATATTTTGGGCTTGTTAACTATTATAATCTTCGTAGCCTTGGCGAAGGGGATCGATTTCTTTTCGATTTTCTCTGTTGCAGGGTTTTAAGAATTGTAATATATTTGATGCATGTTAATATCAATAGGTTTATCAGTTAGATGAGGTCACGTAAATACATTTTTGTTTTCCTTCTCTTTGTAAGTGCTTTATTTGCAAGCGAAACGCCTAATTGCCTCAATTTTGAGGATGGAAATGACTATGTTTATATTGATGATGGGCCGCTAAGATTCACAAGTCGTTTTACTATAGAATGCTGGTTTAATATTCATGAGTTTACGGATAGTTCTGCTTTGATAGATTTTTCTTCAACTAGTTTATCAGAAAATAAATACTTCGGTTACGGTATATATACGATGGACAGTAACCGTATTGCTATTCGTATGGGGGATTTTACCAATAAACTTGAACTGATCTTACCTGAAATAAAAGAAGACATTTGGCAACATCTCGCTGTCACATTTGATAAATACAAAAATGATGAAAATCTTGTCGTATTTTTAAATGGACATGTGGTAAAGAAAGAAGATTGTAATATAAGACTTCAATATCCTGAAACTTTTCGTCCTTACGGGGTCTTTCTAGGTACTTTTTACGATTATCCCTATTTGAAAGCATTTAATGGCGAGCTGGATGAAGTAAGATTCTGGAGCGTAGTACGAACAAATAAAGAAATTCTGAATTCTATGGATATTGAATTAAGTTCTGAAGAAATAGGTCTTGTCGGCTATTATACCTTCAACCAAGAAAGCGATACTTTACTTAATGATCTAAGTCCAAACGAGAATCATGGAAAACTTGAAAATATGACGGATAGCAGTTGGCAATTATCTTATGCGCAACTTGCAGTACAACAAGCTAATGATATTTCATTTGATCGTATGGTTCTTTCATGGGTAGGTGCTTCTGATTTTGACTCATATCTTGTTGATCTGTCACTTGCAGAAAATTTTGCAACATCATGCGATGGATTCCCGGTTGATGACGTTAAAACAAATTATTACATTCTTAATGATATTGATCCGGGCAGCTACTACTATCGTGTGAAAGGTCATTATGATGGTGAAACACCGGAAGATGAACCGTGGACAAATATACAAGCTATTTCAACAGTGACAGATGCAGCAACGCCCATAACCTTGACCGGATTTGAACTCAAAGCAATGAAAGATCAAATTTGCGTTAAATGGCAAACAGGATCTCAGGCGGAGAATGCAAAATTTATTCTTGAAAGAAAGACAAAAAATAGTGATTGGCATGCTATACATGAAACTCCCGGTGCCGGTACGAATAGCATCAGTATGAAATATGACTATAATGATAAAGAAGTTAAACCGGGCGTTACATATTCTTATAGACTATTAGATCTCTCATACTCAGGTAAACTAGATTCTTCTTATGCTTTAAATGCAAGAATATCAGATGAAATATTGTCGCGAGATATATATTTTAATTTAAATAAAGTATACCCCAATCCTTTTAACCCTCAAGTTACTATCTCATTTAATGTCATCACTGAGTCTGATATTAACTTAAGTATTTATTCATCAAACGGAGATCTTGTTGACATAATTGGTGACAAGAAATATCAATCCGGAAGCCATATCTTATACTGGAATCCCAAGGGATTATCTACCGGTATATACTTTCTCAAGATTAACTCAAAGAACCAATCTGATACCTATAAACTATTGTACATGAAGTAGTTGCAATCAATTGTAAAAGGTGAATCATATGAAAAATCGTATTGTTTTTTTATTGTTAATATTATTGCTTTCCGTTTCTTGTAAA
>CAYTLV010000086.1:0-3518 GCA_964438445.1 uncultured bacterium
TCTATTTTAAATTTGTTATAATCTGACATAGTATGATATGATAAAAATGTACTGTAACAATATTGTGTCGAGGCGATAACATTGACGCCAAAAGCAGAAATAAAATCCAGATGGTCATTTATTTCATATTTAATTCCCATTTTAAATCCAAGATACATATCAAGTTCAGTATAAATATTCCAGGGAGAATCATCGGCATCTTCCGCAAGAAGGGGTAAACAAAATATGCTTAAGATGGTCAATAACAGTAAGGTTTTTTTCATAGTATCCTCTTTATGAATTATTATCTTCAATTATTTTTACATGAACTTTTCGTGTTCGAGGTCCATCAAATTCGGCGAAATATACCGCTTGCCAAATACCGAGTAATAAACTTCCGTTTTCATATATGAGTGATAGGGAAGGGGCAAATAGTGAAGATTTCAAATGACTATCACTATTACCCTCATTATGCCGGTAGGCAGCTTCGTCTTTAGGTATCATTTCGTTCAGTTTGTATTTTAGGTCATGTTGCACATCCGGGTCAGCATTTTCGTTGATGGTGATCCCGGCAGTCGTATGGGGTGTAAAAACGGTCATAATTCCGCTCTTACAGCCTTTCTCACGCAATATACTTTGTAGTTGGTCACTTATATCCATAAATGAATTTCTGGACAGAGTGCGAATATTAAAGCTTATGGTTTTCATTTTTATTCCATTTATATCTTGAGCTGAATTTTACAATAAGAGGAATTATTATCAAAATGTTTTAAATAGAAAAATGCCCCGAAAATTCGAGGCGTTTAATCTATATCATTTAAGTATTACACTTCTTCTGATTTCTTCTTTCGAGTTGTCAGTATAAGTACAACGATCATGACGACGACAAGGATGGGCGTTGCAAAACCATATTCTTTTCCCGAGTAGAGGATCAAATCGTTAAAACGACCTATCAGAAGGGAAATACGACCCATTACAGCGAATCCGAAGGAAGCACCGAAGTAGACCATCAGGAAGTATATACCGATCCTGGATACGACTTTAAGCGCACCTTTATGTTCTACAGAGAAGAAGAAGTAGAACAAACCTGTCAATACACCTACGATCAGGATGATGTTATTAATACTGCTACCGACATTGCCGGTCCATAATGGTAACATAGTAGCATGGATCTGACCGATAACATCAGAACTCATATAGCCGTACAAACGAAGTCCGGCTGCCATACCAATAACATAAGCAAGTGACCATCTGCTTAACCAACCGATCTTAGGGATAAGACGGAAAAGCATGAAAATGCCGAGGGTAAATGCAATTAGATAGCTTAAGTTCTGTGGTTGATCACCAATACCCCGATAGAGAACACCATTGATGGTTGCTTCCGGGAATATTTTACCAAATATAACATGTAATCCGTGATAGATCCCATACCAGAATTTCTGGAAACCATCAAGTGCAGCAACCTCCGCCTGTGGCCAAAGTCGGCCAAAAAGATTAGGTTGAAGCTGATTCCAGAATGCAATGGTTGCCCAGTGAGCGGCTGAAACGCCAACAAAGATATGTTCGGCAAATTTATAGAAGACATTGTCTTCATAAAGATAACTCAAGATGGATAATGTCAAGAAGACGGCGATCCATGCACCAATAATTCCTATATACATGGGTTACCTCCTAGTATTTTCTTTGTTTACGGCGTTTAACAAAAAATGAAATATTACCAAGAACAATGAAAAGAACGATCACAAGGTGAGCAATAGATTGCGCATCCATGAATTTCGTTGCATTTCGTCTTTCTTTAAATTCCGGTAATAATTCGCGAGCGTCATCGGTAATGATACCAATATTTTCTTCGATCTTAAGGATAACCATAGACTCATATTCGGCAGCACCCGGCATACCGGCAATAATACCTCTCATCTGTCCTGACTTCACATAAGGCAATAATTGATTAACCTGAATGGAAGTGTTTCCACTGGAAACAGGAATTTGAAGAGGATCACCTGCATAGAGAACCCATTCAATTGCTCCGGGGTATCCGGCAGATAGTGAAAAGATAAAATCAACATCACGAGCAGTTTGAATGTCATTCATGATCGGGATCTGAGAAATGGAAGTTCCTTTCGAATCGATCGAGAAGTTTGCTGCAAAACTTTTTGTGATACCTTTGATAATAGCTTCATTTCCCGGTCGATAACCGAGATTGACATAATCAACACCATATTCAAGATCAAATTCTTGACGGGCTACCAGATCAAGTGCTTCATTAGCCATGAAAAGTCCATCAGGCCAAAGGCACATGACAATGACTTTATTCCCTTTGGAGAATAGATGACGAAGCACCGAGATAGCCATCGGATGGATCTCGGGTTTTGTTGATGGACCGTATTCGAAGGATAGTAATATTTTAGCATCCTGAGGTAGTTCATCAAGTGCATAGAAAGCATCTTCTGTCAATTGTGTTGTTTCAATGGGAAGACCCAGAGGAAGCAGTAGAGGAATAAGAACGGCAATACCAATAATAAGAAAAATGATACGGCGATCGAGAGTATCTAATTTCTCTAAAAAGTTTACTTTAGCCATTTTAGTCTCCTCCCATAAATGATTTTTCAATACCCAAAATGACGCGTAAGGATGTACCTACGATACCAAGACCGATACCGATCATAATGGCACGAGCACCAGCAGCATTAGGATATTGATAGAGCCATTCCTGGATAGTCGGCAAGTGCAACCACGATAGCCACGATATTTTCTGTGTCCATGCGGTTAAATATGCACCAAGAGGAACACGACCAAGCATGATCAGGATACCCGAAACAAGGAGAACGGTTGCTTCTGCATTTCGTATCTTGAATGCCCGGTAAGATGCTGAAGCAACAAAGAATGCTAATAGAGCAAACATTGTTGCAGATAGGGGAGTAAAGAAAGTATAGAATACCCAACGATAGTAAGTCTTCTGTCCTTGAACATGAGACCCCCATTGTAATTCGCCTAAGCTTGCTGTTGCACCTAGTGCCACAAGTTCATCTACAGATTTTTGAGCAACTTTCTTTGATACAACGGCCTTATAAAGAATGATTTGTTCACCATTCTCATCCGGATCACCATATAAAGAATGAGTTTCTTCAAGATCATTGTTGGTAGCTTCTGCAATATAGGCGTATACGGCTTCGGGATTATCACCGAGTGATTCTAAATTTGGATAAAATCCACCTTTAACCATAAAACCAAAAGTCAGAGTCATAAAAAATGCCAGTACTGCGGCTAAACTATAGGCCCAGCCTTTCTGGCGTTTGACAACTTTGCGACCTTGTAACTTCAATAAATTCAAAGCACCAAGGATCATCGCAAAACTTGCAATAATATCGTACCACTGTGTCGCATGAATCTCTAGTTCATCAAAAGGAGCGTGCGGGATGAACCAGGACAGGAGCATAATAACACCCACTGCGGCAACAATGATAGATGGAATTGTTCTTTTCCAAAACATATATGTTTACCTCTTGTTTATGATCCTGCGAACAGGTTTTTAAAGAAAT
>CAYTLV010000086.1:3618-7395 GCA_964438445.1 uncultured bacterium
GATGCTGCGAAAAATTCTTCACCGATCAAAGTATAATCACAAGCCGTGACAAAGAAAGGTATCTGAGAAGGTGAACCCGTACCGGCGATTTGAATTGCACCAATGGAATTTCCTGTTTCAGCCATGATCAATGATTCCGCATAGAATTTTCCTTGAAGGAAAACAGCAGCGGGTTTTTCACGTAGCATAATACCATCAACGGCTGCAGCAAAAGCAAACTGATCATCTGTGTAATAGTGAACCATATCGGATGAGAAGAGATCAGGACGTCCTTCTGAAATATAAGATGCCTGAACTGTCTCACGACCTGATTCCATCACGAGTGAACGAGATACCGGAACATTCAGTTCAGCTTCATAGCGGGCAGTCATTTTAGCGACATGACCTAAAATGATCAAACCGGAAATGGTTTCTACCTGATCAAGGTCCATAATACCTGGAACGAAAAGAACGGAGCGTCCCATTTCAGTTGCGCGGCCAACAGCTTCTTCAAAAGCTTCTAGTCCGGCGACAGGTCGAAGGTAGATCTTTTTATTCTTTCTGGCGCGACCGATGTAGTAGAGAATTACTCCACAAATAACCAATAAGCCAATAAAACGATTCAAACGATTCATATTGAACCATTTTGCTTTTGTTGTGATTCTTTCGGAGAGCGCTTCACCTAAAACGGTGCGATTTTCATCCAATGCTATCACTTTGAATTGTGTAGAAATATCATTGTCGATATTTCTGCTGAACACGAGATCACGGGTTTCTCTAAAAGTAATCCATTCTCCCGATTCAGCGCTTGTCTGCACAATGTAAATGCTTGATGCTTCTGTTGGCGTAATAACAATATTGACTTTATTGCCATCTTGCGCAGAACTTTCGACTTCAGCTGAAATTGCCAGTTCGGCAAATGCAAAGCTGGAAAGTCCTAACAGAAGGATCAGCATACATACAGCACGTTTTGCGATCATTTAATCCTCCAATTGCAATGTATGTTGTTTGCTTTTTCTATCTTTTTTTCTTTTTTTAGGCTTAGGTGGTAATTCATTTTCAAGTTCTTCTACCCGTTGCAAAATACGTTCAATGTTTTCTCTTTTTTCAAGAAACTCGGTAAAATCGTAATAGCGATTTCCGGGTTTCATCAATGATTCAATTATAGGTCCAAAAAAGTTAAGAGTTTGGGCACCAAAAAAATTAAGAGGTTTTAAAACCTCCATAAAAAGAACGGCAGGAACCGATAATCGTCTACTGACGATTTTGCCTGCGATCTTATCAATCATTTCTTGTTCGAATACTTTATCTTCCAAACCCGTTTGTACCCCGTAAATCGGTATAGTAAAAATACAATATCTATTATAATGAATTCAACTAATTTACCACAACTAAAAAATATAAGCACAAATGCTAGAAACTCCAATCTAAACTTAGCTAAAAAATAAATAACAGACGTAATTATAACTTACTTTTTGTCGAGATTTTCAATAGAAGGGAGTTTATTTTCAACTATCTTAATTATCTGTTCTTTGTTCTTATTGCAAATGAGTAAAAATGAACGATAATTATCTAAACGTGAGCTCTTTTTCATTGTGTATAATTGTATGGTATTTTTATCTGAATTGTATCGATTGAATTCACTCCATGCGCGACTTTGCTTCGAAAAAAGCATTTTTCGCGTTACACCTTCTTCAGTTAATAGATAAGTAGTTGGAAGATAATAGGGGATAACCATAATAATAAGGACAAAAGTTGCTATTAAAGTAAAAAAGAAATCTTCCATCGTGTAATAAATAAAATATGAGCAAATAAGTATTAAGATAGCGACTGCGATTGCACGACTTGGATTGCGTCGCGCCATATGTATTTTCCATGATAATATTTCGGGAGATTCAGGGAGCTTAGTCATCATGCCTTCCTTTTAGGATTGAAATCCGTTAAGTGTTACACCATTACCTGCTTTGTCGGAATAATGAACCACACCTTTATTAATAGAAATGCCTGATGCAATATCTTTTGCCAGTAAAAGAGGACCGTCCATGTCTACATAATCGAGTAAGGGTAATAATTGCGCTATCCCGGAAACACCGACAGTTGATTCGGTCATACAACCAACCATGACATTCATACCCAGTTTGCGGGCATGGTCAATCATTCTGCGTGCCGGGGTGAGACCGCCGCATTTGACAACTTTGATGTTTACACCATGGAAGTATCCCGCGCATTTATCAACATCTTCTTCAGAAATACAACTTTCATCTGCTATAATAGGCAATGCTGAATTCTCGTAAACTTTTTTCATATCAGACAATGATGCTTCAGCCGGCATAGGTTGTTCAATAAATTCAACACCGAGTTCTTTCAATGTTTGTGAATATTCAATCGTTTGATCTGCAGTCCATGCACAATTTGCGTCAATACGTAATACAGCAGACGTGTTCTCACGCAATTTACGCATGATCTCCATATCCCTGTCAGTCCCCAGTTTTATCTTGAAGACGGGCCAGCCGTCAAATTCTTTCATTTTTTTGATCATGATATCGGTTTCATCTATACCTATAGTATAATCAGTCACAGGGTTGGTTTTTGGGTCAAGATCCCAAAGCTCATAAGTCCTTTTCCCCTGCTTTTTACCCCAAAGATCATATAAAGCCATATCTAAAGCGCATTGTGCAAAAGGATTGTGCTTCAATTTATCATTGAGCATATCCCATATTTCTGCCGGTTGTGTCTGTAAAACATTCATATCTTGAAGTATGTCGGCAACATTTGCTATATCATCACGGATCATTTCAATGGTATATTTATAATATTTATGATTGGCAACACATTCTCCGAATCCTGATAGATTACCATCACTAATTTCTATAATTGCTGTTTTTTGAATGGTTCTTGTTTCTCGTGATATGCCAAACTTATATTTTAAAGGCAGATCATATTCATGGACATTCAATTTCATTTGTATTCCTTTTCGTGTTTATACTTGATCAGACACGCAAATGTACATTTTTAAGTAGAAAGAATCAAGAATCAAGAAACAAATTCCAAGAATTAAGATTAAGAATAAGATTGAAGATAAGAAATGGAGAATTGAGACATTTAATTACTAATATGTGTAGATATAAGACGCCTGCCGGCCGAAGCCTCGGCGCAGGCTGGTGAACAGTGAGACGTGATTTGTTCGTGAGTTATAAACGGTATCCATAAGCGATGTAGGGAACAGGCACTTGTCGGGCGTATCCGTCAACTGGCGGTGAAGACTGAGGCCTGTTCCAAAGAGAAATTCCTAAACAAAGGGCAGTTAACAATTAATAGCTGATAATTTAATATTTTTTGAGTGATGGATGATAATTCAATGTTTTATCACGGGCAAATTTCGTCGAAGTAGCTTGGCTACGTAGGCTGAGCCTCGGCGCAGGTTGGTAAGACGTAATATATTCTGTCATCCTGAACGTAGTGAAGGATCTATTCATGGTACGCAAAGAAGTAAAGAGTAAGGTGTAAGGTTTAAGGTTTAAGGTATAGGGTATAGGGTATAAGGCCTGCTCTAAGTAGCTCCGATACTTCGGAGCGAAGTAGAGGTATATAGGTTAAGAAGAAAATATTAGCAAAAAGCAGTGATTTTTGCGATTGATCCCCCGAAGGAAACTGTAGAGACACAGCATGCTGCGTCTCTTTTCAATATTATTTCAATATTTTTATCGTTCAATAGATTAGATCCCGGAAAGATTGCTGTAGCAATCTTTCCGGGATGACATGTGTCATGACTTTATATCCTCAGGTTATCTTTCCGAG
>CAYTLV010000087.1:0-7386 GCA_964438445.1 uncultured bacterium
GTATGGCTATGGGTCTTTCAGCTTTGATGCAGGGTAAGGTTGCCGCACGTGCTGCAGACGCTCTTGCTGAAACAGGTAAAGGTACTGCTAACTACTTTATGGTGATCGGTATTGTTGAAACTGTTGCTTTGTTCGTAATGGTTTTCTTACTGCTTATGGTTGGATAAACCGTAATACGCGAAATGTAAAACGTTATGGTTTGATTTAAATGTAGATAACTGAATTTCGTTAGCCCCGGATTTAAACCCAGGGCTTTTTATTATTATAACGCAACTCATCGTAATTAAAGAGATAATGATGTAAAGACAAGGCATTGCCTTGTCTCTGCTATTAAGCTAAAATTTCATTTGAAATTCTTTCTAATATTGTAAATTAGGGGGTATAAAAAACTAAATATCCATAAAGGAATTATATGAAACGGTCAATTGCTATCATTTTGCTACTATCTATCGTTTTCTCATTTGCATCTGCTGAATATTTTGAAAAAGTTAAAACTTATCAGATCGGTCCCGGAAGTATTTATTCTTATTACGAAGAACATTCGCATCCTTGGACAATACATGTAACAGAGATCGATCTTCAAAATCCTTATATAAAATTAGAAACAGTAAAAGCCGGTGATAAGATATTTGCTCGAGAAGGTACTAATTCCATGAGTGCCAGAAGCGATAAACCCGGTCATCGTGTTGTTTCTGCGATCAATGGTGATTTCTATAATACTACAACTGGAGAACCAATTAATAATCAAGTGTCAAATGGAGAATTTGTTAGAGCATACTCTTACTGGCATTCAGCTTTTGTTTATAATAATGAAGGACTTCCCGGAATTACTTATCCAAATTTCTCTGGAACGGTTATTTCTTCAGCCGATACAAATGGTCAAATATTTTCTCACCAATTAACAACGGTAAATAGGGACAGAAATGAAAATTTTATTGTGATATACAATAATTTTATGGGGGCATCTACAGGAGCGAATCAATGGGGCTTTGAAGTATTGGCACATCCCATTTCTGATTGGGTTGTGAATGATACCGTATCTGCTGTGATCGAAGCACGAGAATCTTACACGGGCAATATGACGATCCCTGCTGGGAAGTTTGTTATTTCCGGGCACGGAACAGGAACTGCATTTTTGAATGAGCATTGTCAGATCGGTGATACAGTTAAAATTGTACAGCAATTAATTGGAAGTCTTCCCGGAATAACACAACTCATTGGTGGTGGTCCTCGGATGTTACAAAACGGTGCTAATATTAGCAGTGAATCCTGTTTACATGAAGGATGGCCAATTACCTTTAGTACGGCTCGCCATCCTCGTACTGCTGTGGGTTACAATGCAGATTCCACAAAAGCCTATTTTGTCGTTGTGGATGGGCGACAAGAACATAGCGTTGGCATGGGTTTACCTGAAATGGCTGATTTCATGAAAAGCATTGGTGCTACTGACGCTATAAATCTTGATGGGGGAGGGTCTTCAACTTTCACGGTGCGTTCTGATGTTATGAATATTCCATCGGATGCTTGGGTTCGTAATATTTCAAATGCTTTAATGTGTGTTTCTTCTGCACCGGATAGTGATCTTTCAATCGTACAGATCGAACGCGATAGTATCGCGGTCTATAAAAATAATACCTTTGATGTTCCTATGTCCGGTTGGGATATGTACTACAATCCCAAACCTATTTCGGAAGGATCAGGCTTAGAAATAACTTTTCCTAATCCTCTTGGCTCATACTACAATGGGAAATTCACGGTATCAGATCAAGATATTGACGGATGTATTTACTCGGATCTCAACGGTATTAAAGATTCCATGATGGTGCATGTTATTTCTATCGATAGCTTGACCTTGTATCCCACAATGGCAATGACCGATACTCTGAAACCCTTGAATTTCTTTGTTTATGGTTGTCAGGATGGCGGCACTAAAGAATTGCTCAGTAATGAAATATTTGAGTATGAGTTATTAAATGAAAATATAGGCGAGATAAACAGTGAAGGTATATTTACTCCAATTATGACCGGGGAATCACAATTGGTAATACATTACGGCGATGATACCGATACTTCATATATTTCTGTAGAAAAAGGAGAAGGTGAAGTAGTGCTTGATGAAGTTGAATCATTGAGTGAATGGATATTAGAAGGGACTAATTTAGATTCAAATTTAACAACAATACAACTTGTTGATCGCGATACAGGGTCGGGAAGTAAAGCGCTAAGAATTGATTATACAACAACAGAAGACGGTGAAATCGTTTTGGAAACAACATCAAAACGGGTTTACGGGATTCCTGCGGAATTTTTTATCGATGCCATGTCAGATGGATTAAATCATCGTCTTTACCTGGTTTTTGATGATGCCAATGGAAACGAATATCGTTTCAAGTCAGGTGGATATTTCAACAATAATGAAGCTTTTGAGACTAAAACCATTTCAATTGCTGCGATCATTCCCGGAGATGGTGATGAATACTACCCCATGTACCTGAAACAGATCTTTATAAATCTGGAGAATGGTATTCAAAGTGGAACTCTCTATTTTGATCGGATCCGTTGCACATACCCTGGATGGACGGCAATCGAACAAGAAAACGGAGACGGGATCCCATTAAATTTCCAACTGCTCCAGAATTATCCAAATCCATTTAATCCTACAACAGCTATTAGCTACCAGCTGTCAACTATTAGCGAAGTTGATCTTTCAGTTTTTGATGTGAATGGGAAAAAGGTAGCTACACTTGTAAATGGAACACGTCCGGCCGGATCCTATTCTGTAGAGTTTTCTGCAGGCTATTTACCAACGGGTGTATATTTTTATCGCTTGCAGGCAGAGAATTGGATAGATACAAAGAAAATGCTAATTATTAAATAGTATTGGATAAAAAAATGAAAAAAATAACAATATTACTTGTGATACTTCTTGTTGCATTACAGGCGGTAGAACCCAAACGAATTGTTTTGAATTTAACCGAAACTCCGGATAAATCCATGGCAGTTACTTTTCGATTTTATGACAAGATCGATACCGCCTATGTTCATTACCTGGAAAATGCGGATGACGTTAAATTGCATAGACGCGGTGATTCGCTCATAGTAATACCCGAAATTGTATTTACCGATACAACGGAAGAAGTTGCTCAATATGCTTGTTCAGCTATCATGAAAGATCTCAAGGCGAACACTAATTATGCTTATCGCGTTGGCGATGGTAATAATTGGTCACCTTGGTATACATTTACAACGGCAAAAAAAGGCAAGCATGATTTTAGCATGGTCTATCTTGGTGATCCGCAATGGGGATACAAAACCTATTTGCCACGTCTCTATGATGAAGCAGTTAAGATGGCACCAGATGCGGCACTTTGGTTCGTTGCCGGCGATCTTGTCGACTACCCTTATCAGGATTGGCAATGGGATGCCTATTTTGATGGTGGTCAAAGCGTATTTGCAAATTATCCTCATATTATGGCTGTTGGGAATCATGGCTATCTCTGGGCATACCGAAATAAACGAGATACTCTACCTGCAACTTGGAGACCTCATGTGACCCAGCCTGAAAACGGTCCGGAAGGTCTGGAAGAAACCTGCTATTATGTAGATTATCAGGGTGTGCGTTTAATTGTTCTTAATGGCAATGAACATCTTGAAGAACAATCTGAATGGCTGAAAAAGGTTTTAAAAAAGAATAAAAACCGATGGACCGTTGTAGGTATTCATCAGGGTTTCTATCCTTGTGGTTGGGAACGCGATTATCCTCATTATCGGGAATTATTTATGCCCTTGTTTGAAAAATATGGAGTCCAGCTTGTTTTGCAGGGACATGATCACGCCTATACCAGAACTTATCCACTGAAGCAAGGTGAAATCATGGATGATCCTTCAAAAGGAGTTAGCTATGTGATCTCGGTTTCAGGATCAAAAATGTATCCCATTAAATCAAAATTTGATAGTCTTTACGTCACAAAAGGCATGGAAGGTCAACAGTATTTTCAGACTATTGATTTCTCTAAAGATTCATTAGTTTATAAAAGTTTTACGGTGACAGGAAAATGTCATGATAAACTGGTAATTAAAAAATAACATGAGTTTGATATGAAAAGACAACTTGATTGGAAATTAGTTGATGATATCATTAAGGACGCTTTAGCCGAAGATATTGGTACGGGTGATGTCACTTCTCTTGCAATGCAAGTTGAATTAAAGGCCGAATCCGAGATCGTTAGCAAGCAATCCGGCATTCTTGGCGGCGTTGATGTCGCCAAAAGGGTCTTTGAATTATATGATAAAGAACTGGATGTTCAAGTCTGTAAAAAAGATGGTGATAAAATAAATGCTGGTGATATGATCCTCAAAATAAAAGGGGAGGGTAGGTCAATTCTTACGGCTGAACGGACAGCTTTGAATATCGTTGGACGAATGTCGGGAATTGCTACATTCACTGCCGCTTTCGTAGAAAAAGTGAAAGGGACGACCTGCCGCATTCTTGATACCCGAAAAACTATGCCGAATCTTCGCGTTTTGGATAAATATGCTGTGATTTGTGGTGGTGGAGACAATCACCGCTATGCCCTATATGATATGATTCTTATAAAAGAAAACCATATTCGCTGGGCAGGTGGACTTGAAAAAGCTCTGGAATCAGCCATGAACTATGCAGGACCTCGTGATCTTGATATTGAGATAGAGGTTACGGATCTTGATGAGTATAAAAGAGCGATCAAATATCCTATCAAGATGATCATGCTGGACCATTTTACACTCGATGAATTAAGGACTGCTGTATCAATTGATCATGGTGCTATCTTGCTCGAAGCTTCAGGTGATGTGAATCTGGACACAGTGACCGATATTGCCAGAACGGGAATTGACGTCGTATCAGTCGGTGCCCTAACGCATTCTGTGATTAACTACGACTTTTCACTTTTATTTCATGAACTCTGATAAATTAAAACCATTTTGTTTATTTATTGTTGGCCCCACAGCCAGCGGTAAGACGGCTTTATCTTTAGAATTAGCCGAATATCTTGATGCAGAAATCATTTCTGCCGATAGTCGACAGATATATCGTCATATGGATATTGGTACAGCAACGCCCTCAGAAGAAGAACTTTCTCGTGTAAAACATTACTTTATCAGTGATCGTGACCCAAAAGAGAAATTCTCAGCGGGAGAATTTGGTGTAGAAGCCCGCAAGATCATTAGCGAAAAGATCGCATCGGGAAAAAATATTATCGTCTGTGGTGGTTCGGGGCTTTATGTCCAGGCAGTGAGAGGAATGATCTCCGATACATTGTCAAGCGATGAGAATATTCGGGATGCTATTCAGATTAAAGCAAAAGCAAAAGGTTGGCCTGCACTATATGAAGAATTGAAAAAGATCGATCCTGAATATGCAAAAGAGATTGATGCGCAAAATCCTAAACGCGTTTGCCGGGCATTGGAAATTTGGGAGATGAGTGGAAAAAGACCTTCAGAAGTATTTGCAGAGCAGGATAATGAATTTTCCTGGAAACACATCATGATCGGATTGAACCCGGACCGAAAACTATTGTATGCCCGCATTAACCAGCGTGTTCTTGATATGGTCAATGACGGATTGATCGATGAAGTCAAAGCATTGCTTGATAAAGGTTATTCTGCCGACTTAAACGCTTTGAATACGGTGGGGTATAAAGAGATTATTGCTTTTTTGAATAATGAAATGGATAAAGAGCAAGCAATATCTGAAATACAGAAGAATACCCGTCATTTTGCAAAACGGCAAATGACCTGGTTTAGGAAATTTACTCCCGATTATTGGATAACATATAGTAAGGAACCGAATCTTTCAGATATCGTAGAAAAAGCGAAAAAAATAATTGTTAAAGCGGTTAAGCGTTGAAATGTTAAAATGGTATATTATGCTGTCATTTCGACCGAGTGATCCGTTGATAGACGGAAAGCGAGCGGAGAAATCTCAAACTCAAGGCATCTCTTACGTAATTTGAGATCTCTCCACTACACTACGTTCCGGTCGAGATGACAGGTTCTTTACTTAAAACGATTAACTCAATAAAACAATTTGAAAAATTGAAGTCTATTCATACATTTGCTCAAAACAAGGAGACTTTATGTCAAAAGCAGAAGGATTATCATTAGCATTCGAAGATCAAAGTCATATTCGTCCTGATCTTCTTGAGACAATTCCGTATAAAGGTGAAGATCAAACCATTCATTTGAACTATCCGGAATTTTCTGCCGTATGTCCTTTTAGTGGACTGCCGGATGTAGCTATCATTGATGTATCATATGTCCCAAATAATAAGATCGTGGAATTGAAATCATTAAAATATTATTATGTATCTTTTCGCAATGTTGGTATCTATCAAGAAGATATGACAAATCGAATTTATCAGGACCTCAAAACTCTATTGGACCCTAAAGTCTTATATGTAAAAACCACCTACAATATTCGTGGTGGTATCGAAACTGTCTGTGAAATTGGAAAAAAATAAAGGAAATAAAATGAAATCCTATCTTATCCCCGTATTAATTGCTTTTCTACTGCTAATAGGATGTAGCGGAGAAGGTTATATCGAAGTTAATAACAATACGCCGGCTGCCATCATGGTAAGTGTGAACAATTCCGCAGATGAGGTTGTTGCCGCCGGAGATACCAGTGATACCTATACTGTTTCAGTCATGAAAGGTGTTATTAATAATATTCCGGTTGAAGCTACAGGCGAATGGATTGGAAATTATTCCGAAACAGTTTCATTAACTGATGGTGAAACCGTTGTTCATCGTATAGGAGCTCAGCTTGCGGATCTGACACTTACTAACCTATCCGTTGATTCTATGGTTTGTGTAGTGGAAAATTATGATTCTCTGTTCTTTGAAGGTGAAGACAGTGTGAGTGGTAAGTATTCCGTTGATGGAAATGTTATTGTAGGATCCGGCGGACGATATAAATTCTTTGCAAGTGAAACAATGACCTGGCTACCGAGTTTTGCATACCGTTATGAACTGGTTCCGGATGCTTGTGAGATCCAATTGAACAATTTACATCCCAATCGTGTAATCTATTACGTCTATCTCAGTGAGAGTACTATTCAAAACTGGGGTGATGATCAACTCGGAGATGATGTTATAGAGCCTGGGTTTGGCTATGTTTGGAAAGCCGAAGGTGATGTACTATGGGATGTTAAGGTTGAAGCAAGCGACCCGCACGCTGATAGTGCTATGTATGTTTATGAATATTATGATGTAGATCCGGGTTGTCCTTCAGACTTCACTTGGATCTATGAATTTCCTACCATCTTTACACTGGTAGCGGATTCTGCTTCTGCTTCATCCAAGATTACTGGACCGGTTAACAATACAATGAAAGCGAATTCGCTC
>CAYTLV010000088.1:0-7334 GCA_964438445.1 uncultured bacterium
AAAACTGATGGTGTAAAAATCGATTCACAAAAAATACTGGTGATTAAGTGATTAAAAAAATATATGTAATTTTTCTTACGACTTTTCTTATCTCCTGTTTGTTTGCCGCGGTCTATGAATATGAGTATTCATTTACAGAGGTGAATTTCACGCAACAAGCCGATCATATGCTGGTGAACATACCGGGATGCATGCAAATTGGTGTGGAGGGTGAACCCTTATTGCCCAATTACCCTATCAAGATCATATTGCCTCCGGGAGAAACACTTGAAAATGCTAAAATAGTCATAAATAAGAGTAAAACATATCCTGTGATGCTTCCCCTCTTACCCAAACAGGCAGATCGTCCCTTATCTTGGGGTATTTCGAATAAAGGGTTTATTAAAAATGACGAAGTCTATTTACTTGAACAATATAAAACTGAAAGTATTAATGTAAATATACATTGGTTCAGGGGAGCGGGTATTGTAATAGGGACAATAGAACCTTTAACTTATTTTCCGCAATCGGGGAATGTTGAACTTGCCGAATCTATGACCTTGAAAATTACGACTAGAAATGAAGTTTCGACTCCAAAAATATCTCACTCACACCAGCGTATTTTACAGGATATGTTACAAAATCCAGAAGTTCTATCTCAGTATTCTATAAATTCGGCGGAAGACCTTGAACGAATGTTGATCATAACGTCTCCTGCTTTTAAATCTGCTTTTAACAGATTAAAAGATCATTATTTAAAATATGGTATTGTCACTCAAGTTATTGATTCAATAGATGTTGAAATAAGTGATGTATCCGGGCGTGACTGGCAAGAAAAAGCTCGCAATATTATTCGCGAATTATATCTTTCGGAAGGACTGGACTATGTCTTGATCGGTGGCGACAAAATCCCATACCGTGGATTAAGCTGTGATGTGCTTTCCGGAGGAGATTCTATATCATCCAATAATATTCCGGCAGATCTTTATTATGCCGCACTTGATGGTACTTGGGATTCTAATCAAAATGATATTTTTGGTGAATACAATGATACGACCGGATTTGATGAAGCGGATCTTTTTCCTGAAATAGCCATTGGTCGTATGCCGGTATCTACTTTAGAAGAATTAAATAATATGATCGATAAGAGTATTCGTTATCAGGCTGAACCGGTAATTAGTGATTTGAATAAGCAAATATTTTTTGGTGAATTTCTATATGACGATCCGCTATCTTGGGCATCGGATTACTTAGAATTATTAATTGGTATTCATAACGATAACGGATACACGACCCAAGGAATACAGGCAAATATCGAAATAAATAAATGGTACGATGAAGACAGTACCGATTTCTGGGATCAAACAACCATAAAAAGTGAATTGGCTGAAGGAACCTCCTTTGTTCACCATGATGGCCATGCAAATACTTCATACATGATGAAATTTTATTTAAGTCAAGTTATTGATTCCGATTTTACAACAGTGAATGGCATTGATCATACAGCGCCCTTATTCTTCAGCCATGGTTGCAATTGTGGTGGTTTTGATTATCCCAACTGTATTGCCGCCCGCTTAGTTTCCGGACCCTATATCTCCACAGGGGGTATATTTAATTCACGTTATGGATGGTTCAACGAAGGCTATACAGAGGGACCTTCCATCCATTTACATCGGGAATTTGAAAATGCCATATACGGACTTGGCTTTTACCAGTTTGGTTGGGCTCTAACTGTCTCAAAGATCGCGACTGCACCTTGGGTGACTGCGATGGGACAATGGGAGCAAAACGCTCTTCGCTGGAATTTTTATACCATAAATATTCTTGGAGATCCTGCTATGCGGATCTTTACGGATATTCCATCTGAAGCGCAGGTGAGTTGGGATATAAGCAGTCTGAATGAAGCTCAGTTGCGAGCAACTGTCTCTTCTACTGCTGATCCCATTGAAAGTGCCGGAATAGCAGTTATGGATACAACTGGTGTTTTGATTGGTTTTGGACGGACAAATATTTCCGGATATGCCAATATTACACTATCATCTCCTGTGCTAGCCGGTGACTCTATAATATGTTATGTTTCAGGCGAAAATGTATTATTAAAAGAAACTACTCTCGTTGCACTTGAAGTCGGGTTCAATCAAGCTGAGAATTTTACTTTATTGGAAAGTTACCCCAACCCATTTAATCCAGATGCCACCATCGCATATTCTTTAGCAAATAATGGTGAAACTGACATCAGAGTATTTGATCTTCAAGGAAAACTTGTCGAAGTATTGTTCCAAGGATATCAAACAGCCGGTTCGCATAAATTGACTTTTAGAGCGGAAGATCTAGCAGCTGGAGTCTATCTCTGTCGATTGCAGACCGCAGATCAGACACGAACTCAAAAACTTATTTTACTGAAATAATTTTTCATAAGGAGTTATCATGTATTCCCCTTTTCTCAGCGGTGAAAAAGTCGATCTTTGCCCGGTAAGTAAAGCTGATATGGAGATATTGCAAAAAGGTTATAATGATCCGGATGTACGTGATGCCATGTTTATGTATTTTCCTTTGACAGAAAAGGATACTGAAAACAAGATCGAAGCTATGGTGAAAGATGAAAAAGCTATCAATCTGATCATTGTTGATAAAAAAACAAAGAAGCCTATAGGTCATACGGCACTGGTTCACCCCGACTGGGTCAGTGGTATGGTAACTTTTTATATTGTTTTGCTTGATAAAACTGTTTGGGGAAAAGGCCTTGGCACAGAAGCAAGCAAACTGATCGTAGATTATGGCTTTAATATGCTAAATCTCAATCGTATTCAATTACATGTCAATGCAGAAAATGAAGCCGCAAAAGCTGTTTATAAAAAGATTGGCTTCAAGCATGAAGGCACTTTGCGTCAAGCCATGTATAAAAACAATAAGTACTACGACTTCTGGTTGATGAGTATTTTAGCGGAAGAGTATCATAAAAAATAACGAGTTATGCATCACAAATCACACGTTACGATTTTTGTTTGCCTTTTTCCAAATTACTTATTATAATAGCAGGCTCATTTATGGCGAAGTAGCTCAGTCGGTTAGAGCATCGGAATCATAATCCGAGTGTCCGGGGTTCGAATCCCTGCTTCGCTACAATCCCTACTTAACGGTGGGGATTTTTTCGTTAAACGAAAAAATCAGTAAGAAGTACGCACTATGCAGTAATCAGGAAGAGGTAAGTGGAAATCAGGATATAATAAATCCTATGAGGAAATTGAAAAGAAGTGGTAAAGAACCGGAGCTTTATCTTGTTAATCTTGTTATCCTGTCTACGAAACATCTTGTCATAAATCTCAATAGAGCTTAAATTTCAGTCTAATAAAAAGGAATTTAACAAATGGATCAAATTGAATCACTCAAATCAGTACATACACAATATCAAGCCATTCGTAAAGAAGTCGCAAAGGTTATTATCGGTCAAGATGATATCCTTGAGGCTTTGCTTATCGCATTTTTTTCCAAGGGACATGCACAGCTTGTAGGTGTTCCTGGATTAGCGAAAACCATGATGATCCAATCTCTCGCGGATGTAATGGATCTGCACTTCAAACGTATCCAATTTACGCCGGATCTCATGCCTTCAGATATCACCGGTACGGAAGTGATCGAAGAGAATAGACAGAGTGGGAAAAGGGAATTCCGTTTTATTAAAGGACCCATTTTTGGAAACATTATTCTTGCCGATGAGATCAACCGGACGCCACCAAAAACTCAATCAGCCCTCCTTGAAGCAATGCAGGAACAGCAAGTGACCGCTGCGGGCACATCCTATGCTCTTGAAGCACCTTTCTTTGTTCTTGCAACACAAAACCCGATTGAACAAGAGGGAACCTATCCTTTACCTGAAGCTCAGCTCGATCGCTTCATGTTTCAGTTAAATGTAGGTTATCCTTCTGCGGAAGAGGAAAAAGAAATCGTAATTCGTACCACCGGGGCAGCCCCCGTTAGCTTAAAGAAAATTATCTCAAAAGAAGAACTTATCAATATCCAACAACTCGTTTCAAGTCTGCCTGTAGCAGAACATGTAGTGGATTATGCTGTAAATATGGTACGTTCAACCCGTCCCGCGGAATCTGAGCTATCCATGATCAAAGATTATGTCAAATGGGGTGCTGGACCCAGAGCATCTCAATATTTAATTATTGCGGGTAAAACTCGTGCGGCTTTACTGGGTAAAATGACGCCGGATGAAGAAGATGTTAATGCTGTTGCACCCCAGGTATTGCGCCACCGTATCTTACGTAACTTTAAAGCCGAAGCTGATGGTGTGTCAATGGAAGATATGATCAAGCAACTTATCCAGGCCCATCATGCCTGAATTGGATTACAGTCCCGGATCGATCATTGATCTCGGGAACCTGCGTTTTCAAGCAAAGACCATTGTGGAAGGATTGATGCTGGGATTACATAGTTCTCCCTATCATGGTTTTTCGGTGGAATTTTCTCAGCACCGTCAATATATGCCGGGTGATGATATCCGCCATATCGACTGGCAGATCTATGGCAAAACAGACCGTTATTATATCAAGCAGTACGAAGAAGAAACTAACTTAAACACTTATATTTTAGTAGATAATAGTGCATCTATGGGATTTTCGGGTGAGAGTACTGTGAGCAAATATCAATATGCTCAATTAGTGGCAGGAGCTTTGACTTGGTTATTGATCAATCAAAACGATGCGGTTGGATTAGCAATATTCAATGAGAAAATAGAAAGTTTATTCCCACCAAAATCGGTGAATTCATATCTTAATGAGTTGCTTATAGCACTTCAAAAAACAAAATGCTCCAAGCATACCCACATAGGAGAGACCCTCCATAATATAACGGAAAAATTACCGAGAAAAGGTCTTGTCATCTTGATATCTGATCTTTTGGATGATAAAGAAGCTATAATGAAAGGACTTAAACACATACGATATTTAGGTCATGATGTGTTGGTCATTCAACTTTTAGATCCCGGTGAGTGGGAATTAAAACAGTCCCGGAAACATCGTTTCAAGGATATGGAGAGTGGTGAAGACATTAAGCTGGATGTCCGGCAGATCAAAGATGAATATCATAACAAAGTTCGTGCTTACTGTGATGAGATCAATCGAGAATGCGGAGAAAATCTGATTGATCATACGCTTATTCTGACAGATATGGATTGCCGCATAGCCCTAATGGAATTTTTACGGAAACGAAATCGTTTGTATTAGACAATCTAAAAAGAATCTTACCTTAATAAGTCATTTGACTTTTTATCCTTGAATGCTTATTATTATACATCAAGTAAACAATGAAGGAGAAATTCGATGAAGGACAGGAAGTATTTAGTGATTATCTGCGTGTTATTGTTGGCTTTTTCCCTAAGCCTTTTTGCAGAACCAGTTAAAGTTATTGCAGTTCATTTCGGCAATCCTGAATATGAGGATGCCTTGTCTAAGGAAAATTATGCCGGGTTTGAATTTTATAGGACGGATGGTTCCGAATGGAAGTACCAAATTGAAAATGCCTTGTTTATAGGTGGGCTTCCCAGTCATTTAGAAGGACTATATGGTGAAATTCCAGAAAAAATGGGATTTTCAGCTTCATTTGCAACCGAAAAAGGGGGAGCAGTACCCTATGAATTAGGTATTATCTATCTAGTAGGAAGCAATGGCGTAATCGCAACTCAAACAGGTCCTTATGCTCATTTTAGTGATGATCATTATGGTGAAGAATATTGGAGCGATTTCAATAATCTGAAGAAGAACCTAAAAAACCTTAAAAAGAACAAAATGCCGAAAGTATTACCGGCAACAAAACAGGTCTACTTTAAAACGGCTCCCGTAGGTGAACGCGAAACCTATAAAAAATCTGTGATCGACAAAAAAGCAGTCGGGTTGAAAGGTTGGAACATTCCGGAAATATGTCTCTACGATGAAGAAGATGATAAACACAAATTATCTGAACTTATAAAAGATGAGAATTGTTTTTTGGTTTTTTATTCAATGAATGCAGTGCATAAAAAAGAAGGCAATCGCAAAACAGGTGAGATCGTAAATGAATACGATGAAGAGATTCCTGTCAATGCAGAAAAAGAAATGGCCGGAGCCGCAAAAAATGCTGAGAATGCTCAAACAAAAGAAGATATTCAGAATATGTTCAAATCAATGTTAAAAGGAACAGCTGAAAATATTAATTCTTTTTATGGAGATGCAGTTAGACCACTTGAAATGGCCAAAAGTGTAAACGAAGCTGTTAAATAAATTACGTTAAATAGTAAAACACCGGTCTGTTAATGATCGGTGTTTTTGTTTTTATATTCAAAATATATTCATGACTCATGCAAGAAAGCGTTAATTTAAAGTCAATTGACGCAATTTTTCGTTCTCTTAAAAGTTATTCATACTGTTTAGGACATTTTTATTATATATTGTTTAGCTATACTAACTTGATGAGACATATTATAAAATGAAAAATCGAATGAAAATATCCTGCCTTCTACTTGCTGTATTGACAGCCTCCATTACTTTTGCCGCCATTCCTTCCGGATACTATGATGATGCAGCTGGATTGTCAGGAAATGATCTGCGATTAGCGCTGCATAATATTATTGATGGACATACAGTGAAGACCTATGACTATCTATGGACAGCATTTGCCACAACAGATATTGATACATCTCTTGGCAGTGATTATATATGGTGTATGTATACAGAACAAGAATTACATCATGATGAAGATCAGCAAGGTAAATATACCATGGATCAATATATTACCTATAATCGCGAGCATTCATGGCCGAAGAGTTGGACTAATGAGTCAACTCCGCATTACACTGATCTTTACCACTTGTATCCAACTCAATCAAACTCAAACACAAATCGTAGTAATTTGCCTTATGGTGAAGTTGAAGCTGGGGCCGCTACATATACGACAGCCAATGGGACCCAAAAGGGTAATGCTCGTTCAGGTTTGGGATATACGGGAACCGTGTTTGAACCCATTGATGAATATAAAGGCGATCTTGCACGCACATACTTTTATATAAGCACACGCTATTATACAGAAGATTCAGGATGGCTTACATCCCCAATGACCAATAAATGTGAATTGCTGGAATGGGCCGTTGACATGCTGCTTGATTGGCATCATGATGATCCTGTTAGTCAAAAAGAACTGGATAGGATCGAAGCTGTATACGCAATTCAAGGTAATAGAAATCCGTTTATTGATCATCCGAAATATGTTGATTCCATTTGGGCCTCGACAAGCACTACAATTGATGCACCACTAGCGCAGGATGCTTCTTCAATAGAACAAGATAGATTTACAGCTAATTGGGCAACAGTTTCAGG
>CAYTLV010000089.1:0-7272 GCA_964438445.1 uncultured bacterium
TGTAAAAACGTTCGGGTGATGGGTTCATACGGCAAAGCCAGTCCATACCCCATTTTGCTTCATCAATAACATCGGGAATATTGTTCGATCCGGGAAGTCCGGTTGCCGTATAGGCATCACGGAAGGATTCCGGATGTTCGCGATATGCGAGGAGGAGCTGATAAACGGCATTGGCGGAGGTGGCGGTGTATTGCAAATAATCCGATGCATCATGCCAGCCGCCCGTTACATCGATATGCTGTCCTTCACGACCGGGTTCGTAGACAATGAAACCGTCATTAGTGTGACAGGAATCATTCAAATAAGGATTAAATCCACAACGTTGTTGACGCATGTAGCGGAGCAGAAAATCGGCTGTTCCATCGTAAACATCATTGGCAATTCGGAAGCTTGGAGAAATGATATTTTCACTTTGGATATAGTAAGTTCCGGTCCCGTTAAAATCGCTTAGATTGAAGCGATACGTCCCGCTAAAAGGTCCGTAAGCACCACATGAATCAATGTCGTCACTCTCGAGAATAACTTCGCGAGAAACAGCATCAACTAACTGAAATACAATAGGTTGTACTTTGTTATCTATAGTGCAAAAAACGGGTACTTTTACCGAATTGGGAAGGTAGCCCAATTGATTGACCCGGATCCAGGATTGAGTCTCGGGTTCTTTGAATATTCCACATGATGCCGCTATGATCATAATGATCAACATCCATAACATTCCTCGTTTCATTAAATTCCCTTTATTATTTTACAACTCATTACTATCATTGCACATGTAGGGGAGGCTCTCGAGCCTCCCTTTATCTCGGGCGACTCTAGAGTCGCCCCTACTTTTTCTCCAAATCTAAAAGCGCTAGCTTCACATCAAGACCACCCGCAAAGCCGGTGAGTTTTCCATTTGATCCTATCACCCGGTGACACGGGATCACAATGGGAATAGGATTAGCACCCAGCGCTGTTCCAACTGCTCTGACAGCCTTGGGATTGCCGATCATTTTGGCGAGATCGCCGTAGCTCCGTGTTTCACCGTAGGGGATAGAAGCACAGGCCATCCAGACTGCTTTCTGAAAATCGGTACCGTGAAGTTGCAGATGCAGGTTAAATTTCGGGTTCTTGCCCGAAAAATAGGAATCCAATTGTTTTATAAGATCCTCTGCAGGACCTCCCTTGATTTCCTTGGCGGGATGTTTTAGCAGTTTTTTGAGATAATCCTCATTCAATGCGGAAAATGATATCGCAATTATCTTAGAGTTTTGTGTAGCGATAGAAAGCTTAGCGACCTTTGAGTCGTATGTCCTTATTTGCATGTTTCCCCCGATATTTAATTTCGGTGATGAAGATTCCAGTAAAGATCAACAACATGCCAATATAATGATTTAAAGAAAGGATTTCATTATAAAAAACATAGCCGAGAAAGACAGCAACCAAGGGCGTCATATAAGCGGTCAAAGCTAATTTGAAAACGGAAATATAGCGCATAAGCCAGAAATAAAGGAAAAAACCGACAGCGGAGCAGATAATACCAAGATAAAGTTCGGCAAATATGAGCTGTTTTGTTAGAGCAAAGTTTGGTGCTCCTTCGACGATAAAGGCTGTTGATAATAGAAGTATAGATGCGATGAGGAAACCGCCGGTATTCAGGATAAGCGGATCAAGTTCCGCACCATCACGTTTGATGATCACGTTGGGAATAGAGTTGACGAAAACCGAGATCAATACAAAAACGATTCCAAGAAGCTGTGTTGTTCCTGATCCAAGCATATTCTGAGTATAAAAAAGGAGCACGATCCCGGCAAATCCCAGGACGGTTCCTGCTATCTTGCGCAAGGTCAAAGGTTCTTTCTTGGGAATGAGTATGGCGGATATCAAGATAACAGCGAGGGGAAAGAATGAGAAAATGATGCTGGCAAGTCCCGATTCGATGTGTTGTTGCCCATAAAATGAAAAAATATGACCCAAAGCCATCATGAAAACACCGTAAATAACAATCAGTATAATATGCTTTTTGCTTAAGTTTAATTTTGGACGCTTGATAAGAAATACGATCAGAAAAACAAGAGCCGCAATACTTTGTCGCATGGCTGCACCCCAGATGGGAGGCACACCCTCCTGCAAAACCATTTTATTGAACATCCAGGAGCTTCCAAAGACTAAGATATTAACAATAAAAGCAAGGTAGAGAAGGATTTTTGCAGGTCTATTGTTCATCAAAGACCTTTGCAAGGGTTCTGCCCGTATTTTGGATATTTTTCAACCAGTTTTCATTGAGAGGATCCAGTGCAACGATATTTGCATTTATTTCACGAGAGATAACATTCAATTGCTCTGATGAAAACTCTTTTTGAACGAAGATGATGTGAATGTTCCAGTTTTTTGCATCTTCAATGAGATGTGTGATCTCTCTTGTGGAGGGCGCTTTATTTTCGTGACGGATACTGACTTGTTCCAAACCATAATCTCTAGAAAAATATCCCCAAGAGGGATGAAGAGTAAGAAACTTTGAGTGATGATAAGGGTCAAGTAAAGAATGTAATTCCATATCTAATTTTCCGATATCACGAAGCAGGATGTCCAAATTAGATTTTAGTTCATCTTGTCTTTTCGGATAAAGCTGAATCAATTGTTCATAGATGCGTTTTGCGGCGTTGCCCATGATCTTAGGTGATAACCAAATATGGGCATCTCCGGGCACGATATCCTGATTTTTTGCCATATCAACTAACAGCACTTCCGGATGTTTATTAAGATAAGGATCAATGTGCATGGTCTCAAAATTAAAATCCGGGTGACCATTTTTTACATAGAGTTTACATTCATGAAGATCCCGGATCTGTGAAGCTGTGGGTGCATATGTTGGTGGCGCAGACCCCGGAGGGATCATAATGGTCACAGGCATATCTGCGCCTGCAATACGTTTGACAAGATAGGCCTGCGGCGGAATGCTAACGCAAATATCCGGGCTGGGTGCGATCTTGCAAGATGTAATGACTATGCTCATCACAAGAATGAGCAGAATGACGGGAAGTTTGATTGAATTTTTCATATGTAATTATACTTAAAAATCTTCAAAGGTGTAATAAAAACTTGAGGCAAGTTTTTGTACAAGTTTTTACAATCAGAATCACGTCATCCCGGAACCTCGAAGCATCGGAGGCCAACAGCAAACCAACCAATAAAATAGTCATGCTGAAACGGTATCCAGTGGATACCGGGTTCAGTACCTCTCCGAGAGTCACGGTGCGGTTATTGTTTATGGCTATCAAATAATATAGAGTGATCAACAAATGAGATCCCGGATAAGATTGCTGTAGCAATCTTATCCGGGATGACATACATTTTGATTTTAATATCCACAAGCAATCTTTTCAGGATGACATATTTTATTACCTGTGATTTTAAATATTGTCGCAAAACATAGAATCTTAGAGGGCTCCTGATCCGTCAGTTGGAAGGTTACAGAAGAAAGATCCTCGTGAGAGTTAGGGAACAAACTTGTTCAACCCCGTCGGGGTTGGAAGTAATATAGGAGCAAAGTTTATATTATTGTTGAATCCCTTCAGGATTCACGAAGATATAGAAGTCTGTGACCGAAAGAAGGGAGAATGTGCCGGATGGTCGGAAAAGAATGAAGAGGAGACGTGAGAGGTAAGTGGTAAGAGATAAGTGGTAAGAGACGTTAACCCCGAGCTTGTCGAGGGGTTGAACACTGAATAACCCGGGATGGAATCCCGGGACCTTGAAACCTTAATAAATCACAACCCCGAACTTGTAGAGGGGTTGAACATTATAATTTGAAATTAGCGCATATTAATTCTCTATGATGTAACTCTCATAGAGATCCTGAACCCCGGTGTCCACCGGACACCGTTTCGCCGATATGCATCGGCGCAGGCAGGATGACTAATAAAGTGGTTCATCGGTTTGCGAGGTTACTCGTACTCGTCGTGAAACGTGAGAGGTAAGAGGTAAGAGACGTTAACCCCGAGCTTGTCGCCTGCCGACCGTAGCCTTGGCGTAGGTTGGAGGGGTTGAACTGTAAAATTATTAAACCACGCTGTGGTCTCAATTCAGGATTTACGTTAGCTCTACGAAGTCCCGATCTTTCAATATATAGGCTGGAGGTGTAGAACAAAATTTACATAGACCCCGAGGGGGTCGAACAAGAATATATGCCTCATAAACATATAAAAACAACCCTGACGGGGTTGAACAAATTTCCCTCGCACTTTTTTTCTTCGTACACTCGTACCCTCGTTCACTCTTACTCTCTTCTTATAAAGGCTTGCCTCATATTTTTATTTTTCTTACATTTATCACCGATGAAAAACATGATTAAAATATTTAAGTATATCCTTATTTTCCAACTATTTGCATCTATTGCGCTGGCAGGAATATTGATTCCCATGGATAACAAGCAATCCAATCATTTAAAAGCCTATGGCATTGCTTTTTATGCTCTTGAAAGTGGCATGAACGTGGAATGGCTGCTGAATTATCGCGGTGGCTCGTTTTATCTTGATTATCGCGATATGATAGAAAAAGAATGTTTGCTCCGGGATGTTAAATATGAACGTATTTCATCATCGGATTACGCTGGGATAAATAATGAGATCGAAAGCAAAAATATGTCAATCATTTTACTGGAAAAATCACCCGAGATCGCCGTTTATACTCCACCAAACAAACTTCCTTGGGACGATGCCGTTACATTGGCTCTGACCTATGCAGAGATTCCTTACGAAAAGATTTACGATAAAGAAATTTTAGAGAATACTTTGAAAGACTATGATTGGTTGCATTTGCATCATGAGGATTTTACGGGTCAATACGGAAAATTCTACGGAAATTATCGCAATGCCGCCTGGTATATCACAGAACAGCAGACCCAAGAACAAATGGCGTCAGACATGGGATTTTCAAAAGTATCTGAATTGAAATTGGCTGTTGCAGAAAAGATACGATCTTTTGTCATGAGCGGTGGTTTTCTTTTTGCCATGTGCGCCGCAACAGATTCCTATGATATCGCGTTGGCGGCGGGAAAAACAGATATTTGTCAAGCACCCTTTGATCATGATGGTGTGGATCCATCCTTTGCCGAGAAATTAGATTATAAACAATGTTTTGCTTTTACAGGGTTTAAACTTAATCCCGATCCTTATGTATATGAATTTTCCGATATTGATGTCCCACCGAGCTATGATGCCTTGCGCATTGATCCGGCGAGGGACTATTTCTCACTTTTCGAATTTTCGGCAAAATTCGATCCTGTGCCCTGTATGCTGACACAGAATCATGAATCTTTGATAAAAGGCTTCATGGGACAAACAACCTCTTTTGATCGTAAACGTATAAAAGAACATGTGCTAATCATGGGTGAAACAAAAAATCCCGATCGAGTAAAATATATTCATGGAAATGTAGGGAAGGGGACTTTCACTTATTATGGTGGTCATGATCCCGAAGATTATCGTCACTACGTCGGTGACCCTCCCACGAACCTTGATCTGCACAAGAACAGTCCGGGATATCGATTGATATTGAATAATATTCTGTTTCCTGCGGCGAAAAAGAAAGAAAGAAAAACATAAAACATCCGCAGATTACACTGATTTACGCTGATTAGGAAAAATAATGCTTAATCTGTGAGAATCTGCGAAATCTGTGGATAGATATTGGAACAAAAAGTCTTTGACGGTAATAATAGAAGTGTGATAGAAGGAAGTAGCAAAATGAAACAGAATACACGTCCGAAAATTGGAATTAATTCCACTTACATGGAAGACGCTCACAAATGGTATAAAGTCCCCATTAACTATGTTAATGCAGTATATAATTCAGGTGGACTTCCTGTCATCTTGCCTTGTAATCCACAACCTGAGGTTCTGGAGGCCTATTTAAAGGAACTTGACGGCATTGTTTTTACAGGTGGAGATGATTATCCTGCTGAATTATATGGAGAGCTTTCCGATGAACATTCCGATCCCATTCATCCACGAAGGGTAGAAACAGATATACTGTTGTTAAAAAAGGTATTGAAGGAGACGAATATTCCCGTATTGGGGATTTGTGGTGGTCATCAGCTACTGGCCATTGTACATGGCGGAAAGCTGACTCAGGAGCTTCCGAACGTCAAGTATCATGCCATTACAGGCGATACTTCTCATTCCATCCTAATAAAAGGTGGAAAATGGTTAAAAAGCATTTTCAATGAGGGGTCTATTATTGTAAATTCCAACCATCATCAGGCAGTTAAGGAAGACCACTTTCCCTCAGACTTTGAGATTACTGCCCGTGCGGACGACAATGTAATTGAGGCGATTGAATTTAAGGGTGAGCGATTTGTTCTTGGCGTTCAATGGCATCCCGAACGCATAAAAGATATAGAACATACAAAAAAGATATTTGATTATTTTATTGAGATGACGAGAGAAAGGAAATAAGTGAATGAAAAGAATCATTAGCCTGGGGATTGTCTTATTAAGCGCCGTGGTATTTTTCTCCTGTGGGGGAAGCTCACAGGCGATCAATAAGACCATCCCACCGGCATATAATGACCAAGGTAAGAAAATTCAGAAGATCTATTCGGTAACACAGATTTTACTTAATGAGTGTAAAGCGGAAAAACTTGAAGGTGTTGAAATGATCAGGCATACGCGTTTAGACACATTAATTTATGATCGTGATGAAAAAACGCTTGAAATATATTTTAATAAATATTTTGCTTATCGTCCCTTACGTGAAGAAAGCGTAAAAGCTATCTATGACCGATTTAGAGAAGAACTTGGCGGATCGTTCAAAGCCTACGATATTACACTGTACTCAACCGGTGTGCCGATCCAGGAATTGATCCCCAATTATTTTATTGAAAATCCTGAAGATCGTGACACGAGTAAATTCCCCATAAACCCTAAAAGCATAGAGCCCATTGTCAGGAACAACTCTAAACCTTTTGTTCCTTCAAAAGGATTGAATGGCCGTCATATTGCTCTTTGGAACTCTCATGGCTGGTACTACGAGAATTCTTTACATCGTTGGGAATGGCAGCGTGCACGGAATTTCCAAGTTGTTGAAGATATTTATCCGACATCCTATGTTTTACAATATCTGGTGCCGATGCTTGAAAATGCAGGTGCCAATACTTTTTTACCGCGTGAACGCGATGTGAATATAAATGAAGTGATCGTGGATAACGATAATGAAGCAAGCGGATATTCGGAGGACGGAAACTGGGAAAATGGCGGCACAGGTTTTGCTGTTGGTGAAAAACCATATGTT
>CAYTLV010000090.1:0-7198 GCA_964438445.1 uncultured bacterium
CGGTGCTTTTTCAACACCACGATTTTTTAACTGTGCATAAGCATTGAAAAAATAGAATGTTTGAGGAATCAAGCGGGCCAAATTGATCGAATTCGCAGATGACAACATCATTTTTTCGATTAATTGATCGTCAATAAAGGCTTGTTTGACTAGATCTTGGCAATCATCAAATGACCCTTCGATCTCAAGTGCTGTAATATTCTTGTCTAGGGTCGTTAATTGCTGTTCCTGTATCTTTGATATCTTTCCAGAGGGATATAAAAGAACGACATCAATGCCTTCAATCCCGTAAAAACCATTCGCAACAGCTGAACCTGTATCGCCGGATGTTGCGACAAGTACCGTACATTTTTTATCACTATCTTTCTGATAGTAAGCCATCAATCGGGCCATAAAACGGGCACCCACATCTTTAAAAGCCAAAGTGGGACCGTGAAATAGCTCAAGAATAAAGTTTTTATCATCTAATTTTACGAGAGGAGTATTAAAAGATAGCGTTTCATCCACAATTTTGACAATAACATCCGCAGAAAGATCATCACCCAATAAAGTTAATGCAACAGCCGTTGCGATCTCGCGAAAATTCAAGACATGAATATTATCGAAAAATCTCTCCGGCATAAGCGGGATATTTTCCGGCATATACAAGCCTCTGTCTTTTGGAAGTCCCTGCAAAACAGCAGTTTTAAGATCTACTGGTTCAACTTTATGGTTCGTGCTAAAATATTTCATAATTATAAGTCTTAAGGTTTTGGATCTAAAGGTTTATAGGTCATCATTCATAATTTATAGTTTATCATTCACATTTTCAATATTTCGTATTAAGTTATTGTTGAATTATTTTAAGGAGTTTTTATATGAAACGCTTTACCGGAATACTTGTTTTTGTCGCTTTAATCCTTGTTGTTTTCTCTTGTTCGACCGGTTATACCTCCACAGATGGGACCGATCTTGATAAATATCTTTCACCCGAAAGTTTACAAGTTATAACTCAGAATCCCGATTCCACGATCTGGATCATTGACGTTCGACCTGAGAGTGCGTACAATAATGGTCATATCCCAACTGCAAAGAGCTATCCTTCCGGAGATATTTTAGATCGTCTTAACGAACTTCCTAAAACCCAGAATCTTATTTTCTACTGTGAGACCGGCGGTCGTGCACAGATGGTTATCAATAATCTCGAAGATGAAGGCTATACCCGCATGTTCAATTGGGGCGGTTATACCCGCTGGCCTTATGATCTGGTAACGGAATAATATTCAAAAAGCAGGTTGCAGGCCCACGTGTCTGCACTCTTCATCAATAGGCGGACACATGGATCCGCCACTACACATTGTCAAATATCTTTTATCTTTATTCTTCTACGCGTCACGCGTTACGCGTTACGAGTCACGATTAAAGGAGCTCTGCCCCTTTGCTATTCACTTTCGAAATATAAATTTCATTCCCGATCTCATGATCGGCATAAATTTTCCCCATTTCAACCGCAACTTCTTCAGCGCTTGTTTTTCCTTTACACAATGCAAAAATAGTTGGACCCGAACCGGAAATACCACAAGCTAAAGCGCCCGTTTCTAAGGCGGCAGATTTGACTGCATCAAAATGCGGAATAAGGTCTTTTCTTTTCGGTTCAGCTATCAAATCTATCATAGAACGTGAGATCAATTCCCAATCACTTGTATGTAAGGCATGCACAAAAGCGGCTAAATGCGCACTTTGTTTTACAGCAATGGAACGCGGCAAGGATTCAGGCACTACGGCGCGCGCATCGCGTGTGGCGACCGCCACATCGGGATGCACGACGGCACAATATAAGTTTTTAGGATAAGGTAAAGATATAATTTCGAGGGGATCATTGGAAGATATGAGGGTAATTCCACCCAGCAGTGCCGGCGCCACGTTGTCAACGTGGGGCGCGCCGCAGGCCAATTTTTCCCCTTCCATAGCAAATGGGATCAATTCTTTTTTTGTAAAAGGTTTTCCCAAAAATTCATTTGCCGCAACAGCCGCCGCGACCGATGAAGATGCCGATGAACCCATCCCACTCTGCAAGGGCAAGCCCTTCAACAAGCGGATAGCCAAAGCGTCATCCCAACCCAATGCATCAAGCATGGACTGAACGACCACACCGACAACATTATTTTCGGTTTCAACAGGTAATTCTCCGTTATCACCCTGGATCTCGATCAGTTCGGCACCGGGTTTTGTTCCGGCTTCGATGATGACAATATCACCCGGATATTCTAACGCGAGTCCAAGACAATCAAAACCTACTGACACATTTCCAATACTTGCCGGAGCAAATGCTGAGATGATTTTAGTTTTCATAGTAACCTTTTGCTACAAGAAGTTCGGCGTTTAATATGGCACCACCTGCAGCACCTCTTACCGTGTTATGTGATAGAACCGAAAATTTATAATCCAAGATGGTACATTCACGCAAACGACCAATACTGACTGCCATACCATTTCCAAGATCACGGTGTAAACGAGGTTGTGGATAGCGTGGATCATCAAAATAGTAGATAGGTGGCTGAGGGGCGAAAGGTAAATTAAGTTTTTGAGGCTCAGATTGATATTCTTTCCAAACTTTAATGATCTCTTCTTTTTTTGCAGGTTTCTTGAAAGATATACTAACCGATTCCATATGACCATTGATCACGGGTACCCGGTTGCATTGTGCAGAAAGGGTTAGATCGGAAAATTTTACCTTACCGTCTTTTAGCTCACCAAATATTTTCAAGACTTCAATTTGCATTTTTTCTTCTTCACCCCCAATATAGGGGATCATGTTGTCTATAATATCCAAACTTGATACACCGGGATAACCTGCTCCCGAAAGAGCCTGCATGGTAACTACGGATATTTTATCCAAGCCAAAAGCATCCTGCAAAGGTTTCAAAGCCATAACCAATCCGGTAGTTGAACAATTAGGATTCGTGACGATCTTGCCTTTAGTTTTTTGCTTTTCGATCAAAGCAAGATGATCCGGATTCACATCGGGGACCAATAATGGCACATCCTCAGACATACGGTGATTCTTTGCGTTTGAAATGACAATATATCCGGCTTCTGCAAAGGATTCTTCAATAGGACCTGCAACAGCTGCATCCAATCCACTGAAAACTAACTTACATGGTAAATTCGGCACACATTCCGAAACAACCATATTCGCAACTCGTGTTGGAATAGCAGTTTGCTGGAACCAATTGGCTGCATGTTTATAGAGCTTACCCGCCGAGCGCTCTGAAGCACCTAAAGCCGTGATCTTGAACCAGGGATGGTCTTGCAATAATTCAATGAATTTCTGTCCGACGCTGCCGGTAGCACCCAAGATTCCTACAGATATTTTATTTTGGATATCTTCCATTATATTTCCTTTGTCAATTTGTTTTACTTGCATTCTAATGTATTGGAGTTCGGGGTATTTAGGGTGTTAGGGTGTTAGGGTGTTAGGGTGTTAGGGTGTTAGAGTATTATATTCCCTTACTCCTTACTCCTTACTCCTTACTCCCACACTCCGAACAAATTTTATACAACGATTTCAATTCTTATAAGATTGATCATTTTCAATCAATGCTACTCGTTAATTATTCTAAGGACATCCCCCATCATACCACCGGCTGTAACAATTGCTCCAGCCCCGGCTCCTTTTATAACTAATGGATTAATGGGATAGCGTTCAGAGTAGATCGCAACAATGTTGTCTGGTCCGGAAAGATTATAAAAAGGATGTTGCGAATCGATCTCCTGAACTGCGATCCTGATCTTGCCTTCCGAGATATTGGCAATATAACGCAATACTTTTCCATCTTTTTGCAGGACTTTGAGTCGTTCATGCCATTTTTTATCGTCCTTAGCAAGAAGGGTCATGGCATCATCAATACTTTCCGCTTTCATACAGGCATCTGAGATCAAAGCTTCCGGATCAGCATCGGACATTTCAAGTTCATATCCTATCTCACGGGCTAGAATAAGTGCTTTGCGAGCGACATCTATGCCACCGAGATCTTCACGCGGATCGGGTTCTGTGAACCCTTGATTCTTGGCAAAGAGAACCGTTTCGGAAAAGGTTTTATCGAGTGAGAAAGTATTAAAAATATAGCTTAGTGTACCTGAAAGTATCGCTTCAATTCGCTTGATCTTGTCGCCGGTCTCCAGCATACTTTGCACAGTTGAGATCACGGGTAATCCGGCTCCCACGGTTGATTCATAGCGATATTTTACACGCTGTTCAAGTGCTGTATCTCTCAATAAAGAATAATAATCCATAGCTTCAGTGTTTGCTATTTTATTCGGTGTCACCAAAGAGACGCCCGAAGCAAGAATATCATTATATCGCAATGCGATAGCTTTGCTTGCGGTGCAATCCAGACATATTTTGCGGGCGGTCGGATCTTCTTTCATGATCTTAATAAATTGATCAATGTCTGCAACTTTGCCTTTTTCCTGAAGGGCAGATAAAACTTTTTCGCTATTCAATCCACTTGCACGTAGTAACATTTTACGACTATTCGTCACACCGTTCAACTGTAACTCTGAATCCTTTAGAAGATCAATAAAGGCAGTCGCAACCAAACCGCTCCCAATACAATAAATAGCAGTTTTTTCTTTAATGGGAAAAAGTGAACGATGTAGAACGTTAATGGCAATTTTACTGTCTTTACCCGCTATCACGACTGATATATTGCGCTCGGAAGATCCCTGAGAGATGGCTTTTACATTGATCTTTTGGCGACCCAGTGCAGAAAATATTTCCGCGGCGATGCCGGGCTTATGTTGCATTTTATCCCCAACTACTGCAATGATCGCGGTATCCTTCTCCGGAATAATGGTATCAATCATACCCGCTTCCATTTCAAGCTCAAAAGTTTCTTCCAAAGCCGCTACAGCAGCATCTGCTTTTGTAGCATCAATAGCGAAACAAATGCTGTGCTCTGAAGAAGCCTGTGTAATGAGAATAATATTTATTTCGTGACGTGCCATACAGTCGAATAATCGTGCCGATATTCCCCTTACACCTACCATACCGCTTCCCTGCATACGCAAGAGGGCAATATTATCTATAGAAGCCATGCCGGTAGCATGATAATCTGCGCTTGTTCCAACATTTGATATAACTGTACCGATTTGTTCAGGAAAAAAGCTGTTCCGGATATGAATGGGAATTTGTTTTTTCATGGCAGGGATCATGGTCGGTGGAAAAATGACTTTAGCACCGAAATGCGATAGTTCCATGGCATCTTCATATGAGATAGCAGGAATGGCAAAAGCATCGGGTGTAACAATCGGATCAGCTGTCATAACGCCATCTACATCTGTCCAAATTACAACTTCACTGACATCAAGAGCAGAACCAAGTATGGATGCCGTATAATCGGAGCCGCTACGTCCAAGTGTCGTGGTCTCCCCTTCTTTGCTTGATGCAATAAAACCCGTACAAATACAAGGTTTATCCATGTCTGAAAATCGAGCTTTAATTCTTTTATTCGTTTCAGCAAAATCAACCTGCGCAGCACCATAACGACCATCTGTAATAATGATATCACGAGTATCGCAGGTGTCACAATCGATATTTCGTGAGCGCAAGGCAGAGCACAAAAGAATTGCCGAAACACGCTCACCACAACTCATGATAAGATCACGGGTACGAGGCGTTTCTTCGTGTAAAAGGAATAGTCCATTCAGCGTATTGCGTAATTCATGAAATACTTCTGACATACCGGATAGTGCTTCTTTACGCAGATCTGGTGTAATCAGTGAAAATACGATCTGTTCATGACGGGAGATCAGATCATTTAGAACTCCTTTGTATGAAGAATCGCCGATTTTGGCAAGATCACACAATTCGATCAAGGTATTTGTCACACCCCCAAGAGCAGATACGACAGTAATGATCTGTTGATCTTTTTCTTTATATTTTTCAATAATATCCAAAGCTCGTAAAATACATTCCGCATTTGCTAAAGATGATCCACCAAATTTAATTATAACTTTATTCATTTAATTCCAAACTTTTATTTGCATGAAATTTAGTCATTTATTCGGCATATTCAAATAATATTTGACATATTTTCATTATTTATTGGATATTTGGCTTTGTTTCGTGATTTATTGTTGGGATTTACAAATTATTATTTGGAGAATATGAAAGTTCGGAGTTCGGAGTTCGGGGTGAATATGAATTATGAATTATAGATGATGGATGATGAATAACGATAAACGATAAACGATGAATATTGTATTTATAGTTCATAGTTCATAGTTTATAGTCCCCAAAAAGAAACCCTTCCTCAATATTTATCAAGGAAGGGTATTTTTATACAGTAATAAATTACTACTTCATTAATACTACTTTTTGGGAATGCATCACATCACCCGCAACCATACGAACAACATAAATACCCGAGGGCATGCCTGATGCATCCCAGGTCAGATCATAATTTCCGGCTACTACATAGCCATTGATCAACTGATCAACCAGAATTCCCTGAGTATTATAAATACTGACTACGGTATTGCTGCCGACTGCATACTGCATACTGATGACAGTAGAGGGATTAAATGGATTCGGATAAGCATTTCCCAATACAAAATCACTTAACATAACATCTTCCTCTATCTCTATCATTACAGAAGCATGTTCGGTCTCGATCCCGGCTAAATTTACATCTGAAATTTTGTATTCATAAACGCTTCCGGTTTGTACCATGGCATCAGTGTAAGTATAATTGTGAGGTTCTGTACAGGTACCGTTCCCTTCAACTTGTGCAATCACCTCTCCATCGCGATAAACGAGGAAATGATCATTTTCTGTTTCGCTTGCAGTGATCCAGGTTATGTCAACTTTACCTTTATTCAATGTCGCAACAAACGATGTCAGGCAAATGGAAGTCGGCACTTCAGAAGCTGACAGCGGTGCACTTGAGATCGTTTCTCCAATAACTCCATCTGTGACGGTCAAGTCGGCTGCTTCACCAATATACGCTCTGATACTACCGCTTGCCTCAATATCGACATCTGCGGTTAAAAAGTAATAATCACCGCTTGTGGAAATAGATTTGGTCAAGGATGAAAACACAGCAGGACTGGCACCGGGATCGGTCGCTATTGTGCTGCCCAATTGCGGATCTAAACCGTCGGGAACGGGATCAAAACTACCGTCAGAAGATGACCATAATTCTATATTGCTGAA
>CAYTLV010000091.1:0-2876 GCA_964438445.1 uncultured bacterium
CAGCATCTGAGCCGATAGCAATGATACAATCATTGAATTGGCCACCATCGACAATAATAGGAGTAGATCCTATATGGCTCACTTCACTTTGATGTCCGTTAAGACAGATCAAATTGGCATCGGTTCCTGCCGGGAATAATGTTTCAAATAGTAATATCTGATCGGGTAATCCGCTGATCTTAAAATATGAAACCATCGGATCTGCCGGAAGGCTGATATTTTCATCTAAAGACGTGATAATATTAGAAATGTTATTGTCAAAGGAGATCGTTTCCATGTTAACAGCATCATCAAAGGGATAAAGGAAGTTATCTGCAGAATAGGGACCGCACAAGATTTGCGCACTTCCCCAATCTTTTAATGCTTCTTCAAAAGTAGCTCCCTGATCTATCAGTTCATCCCGAATAGATTGTAAGGCCGATGTATTTACGATGCGATCCCAAATATTGTGAATAATATTATCATCGGTGGTGGAAAATCGTTTATCGAGATAGAGATTAAAACCGGCATTATCATACCATAAATTATTATGATTGATTGCATAATTCCAATTTCTAGTATAATCATTAATATATTGGTGGTAATCATTTACACTTGGATACATATACTCCTCGAACCAGACTGATGACATTTCTAAGTAAAATCTATCTCCATCTCTATATTTGTAACCTAACTGAAAAACGTGGAATAGTTCATGAGCGCACGTGACACTTAATCCCTCAAATCCATAGGTATAAAATATCGTTGGATCATTTAATTGTGTACTTAAGAGTAAAAATGCTGTATATATATTTGGTTCAATTTGTTGATCCGTATATGTCATCCCATAATTATATCTATCATCTTTAAAATAAATATCAATTTCTGGTGATTCTGTATTATCTATTGGAGGTATCTTATATCCCAAAGAATCATGTAATTCCGAAAATGAATTATCCAAGAATTCCGCAGCCTTGATCACGAAATCCGGAATTGAGTCGTTAAATGTAAAATCTTGCGGGACTTCATGGTCACCGGAATTATCATAATGGATCAGAAAATGACCGCCGGGTGAAAGATACTCTTCTGCACGAGTGGGCCGTGATGTGCTACCAAATGTTTGGAAAGGTTTTAGAAAAGTCCGAGCGGCCTGGTTATCAGCAGGTTTTGCAAACATCGGATTGAGCGCAAAAGCGATCAAGAGGAAAGAATATAGGATTTTTCTGATCGTCATCATGTTATAAAATATCAGGTGATAGGTTATTGTAAGGATTCAATAGTTTTACCGAGCTGCAAGATGCGTGTTTCTTCATAAAGATTGCCAAGGACCTGTAATCCAACCGGGAGACCTTCAGCTGAATTTCCAATAGGAACTGATAATCCCGGGATACCGGCAATATTGATAGAAACGGTAAATATATCACTTAGGTACATAGCCATTGGATTATTTACATGCTCACCGATCTTAAAAGCGGGTGTCGGACAGGTTGGCAAAAGAATAGCATCGACATCTTTATAGGCTTTTTGAAAATCTTCATAGATCAGTCTGCGAACTTTTTGAGCTTTGGCGTAGTAGGCATCATAATATCCCGATGATAGTACATAGGTTCCCAGCATGATACGTCGTTTTACTTCAGCACCAAAACCATATTCACGATTGACCGAATAGAAATCATTGATACTTTCAGCATTATTTGATGTTCGGACACCATAGCGCACACCGTCAAAACGAGCTAGGTTGCTGGATGCTTCGGCGGTTGCCAGGATATAGTAAACGGCAATCGAGTAGGAGAGATGAGGTAAAGTGATCTCTTTGATCTCTTTGCCTGATTTTTTTAATTTAGCTATTGTTTCATCAACCCGAGCTTTTACATCAGGATGTAAACCTTCTTTAAGTAGATGAAAAGGAACGCCTATGGTCTTTACCGTATCATTGTCGATCTTTCCAACATAATCGTCAACGTCGATATCTGTAGAAGTGGCATCTTTTTCATCCTTACCCGCAATGATCTGCAACAATTCGGCAGATTGTTTTACGGTTCGGGTAATAGGGCCTATTTGATCAAAAGATGAGGCAAAAGCAGTGACTCCATAACGGGACACACGACCATAGGTGGGTTTTAAACCGACGACTCCGCAAAATCCTGCGGGCTGACGGATTGAACCGCCAGTGTCCGATCCCAGTGCATAGTCAACCAGTCCGGCTGCTACAGCTGCTGCTGATCCACCGCTTGATCCACCGGGGACATGATCGGGATTTATAGGATTTTTTGTAGCGCCAAAGGCAGAATATTCAGTTGATGAACCCATTGCGAATTCATCGAGATTTGTTTTTCCGACAAGGGTTCCACCGGCTTTTTTAATGCGTTCGATCACGGTGGCATCATAGGGTGCGATATAATTTTTTAAGAAATTGGAACCGCAGGTATTTGGCAGTCCTTTAACATTGATATTATCTTTTATAGCGATCAACTTACCCGAAAGTGCTCCCTGAACGTTTGCTTGTATAGCGGCATGTTCATTAAGCCAGGGTTCGTTAACGGTGGTCATAATATTCAAATCATGGGTTTCTTTATATTTTTTCAGAAAATCCTGGATAGATCTTGTCATCATGTCCTCTTGACTCAGCGGGTGAAGCGTAAAATGTAATAGCCGATCAGTACTCCGATCGCGCTCAGAAAATTCACATGGATGCGAAATCCCAGAGTGAATTCAATGAACCACAAATTCAATGTGAAATTATTGAATCCGATAGGGAAATTCACTGAAAAGAAATCTTTGACCGATCCTTCTGGAAGAACGTTTGCAAATAAATGACCCAATGCGCCTCCTACGATGGCAGCAATAAGAATAATTCCGATGACTCTTCCGATTTTTGATGCATATTTGGCCATGAA
>CAYTLV010000091.1:2976-5246 GCA_964438445.1 uncultured bacterium
GAGATGGTAAATTATATCGCTTTGAGGGAAATACGTATGGATTGATCGATCAGCGTGGGGAAGTGATCGGTACTTTGGATATGCATCCACGAGGATTTGCTTTTGTCCATACATTAGATGAAAAGAAAATATTTATTTCGGAGAACAATATTGCTACAGCTTGTCACGGTGATACAGTTGCAGTTATATTGCATCAAAAAAGAAGTGGCAGTAAAGATGAAGAGGGTCATGTAAAGCGTATTGTTTCCCGTGGAAAAGATGTTTTTATGTGTACTTTTCATAATCTACGCGGTTATGCTCTCGGTATTCCGGCTATTTTTCATTTACAAACAGAGATTGTAATCGATGATCTGAATGACCTTTCTCCCAAAGAGGGTGATTATATCTTAGTCAGGATCTTGGATTGGCGTAAGGGGGGAGAACGACATCATGGTGAGCTCGTCAGTGTTGTAGGAAAAGATGATGTCCCGGAATTCGATGCCATTATGGTTGCAAACAAATATAATATTTCGGGTAGTTTCCTTCCCGAGACATTGAAGCAAGTAGAAAACATGGAATTTGAGATACCCGATGAACCCGAAAGAAAAGATCTGCGTGACATCCATTGTTTCACTATTGATCCTGATGATGCACGTGACTTTGATGATGCAGTGTCCATCGAGATGCTTGAAGATGGGAATTACCTGTTGGGCGTGCATATCGCCGATGTAAGTTATTATGTAAGGGAATCGACACCCTTGGATGACGATGCCTTAAATCGTGGTACATCCGTATATTTTACCGATCATGTTGTCCATATGTTACCGGAGAAACTCAGCACTATATTATGTTCACTTCAACCGCATACTGATAGATTGGCAATGACAGCCATGATGACGGTTTCGCCTGAAGGTAAATGTCTGAAATATGAAATATTTCCGTCTGTGATACATAGTAAACAAAGATTCACTTATCGAAATGTGCAAGATATTCTGGATGCCAAAGAGGGAATTTATCATACCGAATTACTTCAAATGAGTACTTTGGCTAAGATACTGAAGAAAAAAAGAAAAGAAGAAGGAAGCATAGATTTTGATCTTCCTGAACCGATATATGAATTGAACAATAAGGGTGTTCCAACAAGTATTCATCTCAGAGAGCAGATGTGGAGTCATCATATTGTTGAAGAATTTATGCTTCTTGCCAATCAATCCGTAGCAAAATTTGCCCGGACACGCGGAACATCAGTACCTTTTATTTATCGCATTCACGATATTCCGGAAGCCGATAATATTTATGAATGGTTTGCTCTAATGGATGCTTTTGGTGTAAATATCTCCTTTTTTGGGTTACCGATCACATCTAAGAAATTTCAGAAAACACTTGAAAAAGTAATGGAGCAAAACGATAGTCCATACATAACGCGCTTAGCTTTACGAACCATGACTAAAGCAAAATACAGTGTAAAACCTGTAGGCCATTTTGGTTTGGCTTTCGAGGATTACACCCATTTTACATCTCCGATCCGTCGTTATCCCGATCTGATGGTTCACCGTTTATTAAAATTGTATTTAAAAAAACCAACGATAGATGCCGAACTAACAAAACGCTTAAAACATATTGCTCAAGTATCTTCCGCAGCTGAATTGCGTGCGGTTCAAGCAGAACGAGAATATCACAAGATCAAGCAAATGCGATATATTACCAATCACCTTGGTGATGTTTTTATCGGTGTTATTTCCGGAGTAGCCCCACATGGATTTTGGGTGGAATTGGAGAATGTCTTTGTTGAAGGATTCGTCCGAAAAGATAGTTTGGGCTCAGATATGTGGGATTATGACAAGCGTCATAATCAATTGACCGGTCTTCGTACAAAGAAGAGCTACCGGATGGGGGATAAGTTAGATGTTCGGGTTGTCAAAGTGGATATCAAACGTGGCCAAGCCGATTTTGAAGTAGTAACTAAAAAATAGTCACTAGTAAATATTTACACAAATCTAGGGAACCCCGAAGCTTCGGGGTTTCTTTCCTTATATGGCGAAATTATTAAATGTGATCGGGGAGAAAGTATATACTCATCATTTACCAATTACGAGTAATTAATAAAAGCGGGAGCTTTCAACCTTATCAGCTTAAGGATCTGGCATCCCAGCAATAATAAGGTTCAACCCCCGCTCTTTCGAGCGCCGGTTGTCATTTCTTATTGCCTTTTAATGTGCCAGATTTAAAGCTGAGAATACAACGATGACGTTTACGCGTAATCTAACATAATATTTTTAGAAATACAATTG
>CAYTLV010000091.1:5346-7188 GCA_964438445.1 uncultured bacterium
ATACAACGATGACGTTTACGCGTAATCTAACATAATATTTTTAGAAATACAATTGCGATTGGATAAAAGTGTTTAAAAATGTATTAAATTGTATAAACTTGACTCAAGATTTATGAGATTTATGAGATTTATGTGTGATATAGATCACAGACATACTTGAAAATTTTATTTTAAACTTTTAAAACTTGACTCAAGTTATGTGAAAACAGGGCAAAACAACACAAAATATCCATAATATTGTAATACTGGTCACAAAAACTCTTATCAGACTTGACAAAAAAACTTGACTCAAGTTTTTTTATTTATGCTTAACAAAAATCCCCTCAACTTGAGTTAAGCTAGGGGATTATTATGTTCTCTCTCATCAAGTGATAAGAGTTTGTACTTGATCAATCTTATTTTACGAGTTCAAAATCAATAAAATCGGTATGATGAAAGATAATAGATTCAGGTGAGCGTTTTTCGCCTTCACCTTCTTTTGAATGAGTTGCAATCACATGCATTACTTCTTCTGGAACACCGTGCTTAAAAGCCAATCCAACTCCACTAAAAGGATGTCTTAAATAGCGTCCGAAATTTGATTTGACGGATTTACCATTGATGATCTCGTATTCCAGCAATTTGCCAACATCGGCCAGTAGGGCACCGGCAATGAGATAATCACGATTTACCGGAGTACGACGCTCTTTATGCAGGACTTCTTGAACATCATCAACAGCCATACACATAAGACAAACCGCACGGACGTGGTCAATAAAAGAGATAGTGACATTTTCAGCCAACAAAGTGAATGGGATCGCCATAAGTAATTCATCTGTCCAACCGCGGTAATCTGCAGCTTCATTCCAGATATCAATAACTTTTTTTCTCAAATTATCATCTTTGATTTCGTTGATCTCAGGTAAGATTTTTACAACATTCATTAGAATGACCCTTCTGTTTATTTTGTTAACGAAAAAATGTACTGAGATTTCAAATACTTTCAAAATTAAAAACAAAAAAGATGTATGAAAATTATAGAAATTTTGAAAATAATTTTGTAAATATTCCCTGTTACAATTAAGGAGTATTTTTTATGAAGGTTTTGCGTGTATTTGTTCTTGTTGCGCTTTTCGTATTTAGTTTTGCAATCGAAGCATCACCCGAGGCTTTAGCTTTATTCGATGCTAAAACATATATTAATGACGATAATGATACTCTTTTGTATCGGATATTGGAACCTCAAAAAAAATGTCCTTTAAAAAAATACCCATTGGTTATATTTTTGCATGGCTCGGGTGAGCGTGGTAATGACAATGAACGCCAGTTGATCTGGGGTGCCGGAGCTTTTATTTCCGATGAGAGTTTGAAAAAATATCCTTGCTATGTTGTTGCACCTCAATGTCCGACTGAAAAACGCTGGCTGGAAAAACATTGGGCTTTACCCACACACATTATGCCTGCCGATCCCACTGAAACGATGGCTCTGGTTCTTGGATTAATGGATAAGGTGATAGATGAGTATCCGATTAATATTAAAAGGATCTATGTGACCGGACTTTCTATGGGAGGTTTTGGTACCTGGGACCTTATTTCGCGAATCCCTGAAAGAATTGCGGCAGCAGCACCCGTTTGCGGTGGCGGTGATGAAACCCAGGCAGCTAAGCTGGTTGATATACCCATTTGGGTATTTCATGGTGCTGATGACCCAGTAGTGCCTACGGATCGTTCTCGTCATATGGTTCAGGCCATTAAAGATGCGGGCGGTACTAAAATAAAATATACTGAATATCCGGGAATTGGGCATGGTTCATGGAAACCTGCTTATGCAGATCCCGAATTTTTGAAATGGATGTTCAAACA
>CAYTLV010000092.1:0-7085 GCA_964438445.1 uncultured bacterium
ATGTCCGACAATTTCGTGATCAAAAATTTGTTTACCTCACTATTAATCCTTTTCTAGCAGGTGGAAAAGTTGCAACTGAATTGGCTGTTAATATCGATCTTCATGAAGTTCCGGGAAAAGGCCTTTCAGATAAAACAAATCGAATATTTCTAAATCAAAAATATGCAGATGGACTTTCAAGCGAGAAGAGCATTTCCCTTAGATCATTTAACAAAGCAAAAACATTCGCGGGAGATTGGCTTGATATCCGGATCAGCGAAGAGGGGATATATTCGCTGAAAAGGACTGATCTTCAGACTGCGGGTATTACGAGCGATATTGATGATAACAGTTTGTATTTATATGCCGGACCGGTTTTTGGTGCTCCTTTAAGAGATCACTTTCCCGATTCACTTGATTTCCATTTAAAACAAGTTCCCATGCTTTTTTTGGATGCAGCCGAAGATGAAGATGATAAATGGGTGTTTTATGCAACAGCTACTTCTACATGGGAAAAAGAAACAACTACTTCAGATATTCGCTATATGGAGTTTATCCGTAATAGCTATGAAGACGATCAGCATTTCCGACTATTCATAGGCTCCAGTAGTGAAACACCCTTGAGAATGGTTCAGGAAAGCCCCGTTTTTAGCGGCTCAGAAGAAGAGCAGAATTATTATTACCAGCGATTGCATTCCGAAGATGAATTGATCAATCCCGGTAAGGGTGGTGAATTATGGTTAGGTGAACGCTTGACGGCAAATAATCAATTCCCTTTTTATTTAAATAATTTATATGTGAATTCCGAGGTTCAGGGCGCTATTCGTTTGGGTTATGGAATGACGACGACGGGAGCTCATGAATTTACGACTTCTGTTTCCGATTCTTTAGTTGATGATACCTATGCATATCTATCGAAGAGCTCGGATGACTACGATTATGAAAGCTCGGTAAGCAGACATAAAGAGTTGATGATACCTAATTCCCTTTTATCCGAAAATTTAAATGTGAGAATGACATACCAAGGCGGCTTTTCAACTAGTGAAGGTTTTCTTGATTATATAGATATCATATATCCTGCAATACCACAAGCTATTGATGGTCACGCGGCTTTGTGGTTTATGAGAAATTCAAATGACAGAAAAGTACAGCTTAGTGGTTTAAGCGGCTCTTTAAGCTATGTTTTTTCTGTAAATGATCCTTTCGGAACAAGTTATTTCCCTGCAAGCGGTTCAAGTACAGACATTTTAATTCCCGCTTCAGATCAGAGTTCTTCATTTTACATTGTTAATGAAGGACATTTTAAAACACCTTCCGGTCTATCAATTTTACCGAATTATGAAGCCCTGAGTACTGCCGATCATGCATCACAGGTTGATTTTATAATTATTTCACCAGATGCCTTTCTTTCAGAAGCTACCAGACTTGCTGCTTTCAAAGAAACTCGAAGTTCTCAACCATTGACTACCTTAGTGAAAACATACAGTGAAATCATTGGGCAATATAATGCCGGTAACCGTGATCCCTATGCGATCTGGCATTTTTTAGCCGACATGTATAAACAAGCTCCCGCTCCGAAACCACTTTATGTGCTTCTTTTTGGCGATGGGCATTATGATTATCAAAACAGGATCTATTCCGCACCGGTCTATATCCCATATCTTTATGAACCCAATATTATGTGGCCCTGTGATGATATTTATGTGATGGTCAATTCTGCCACTGATCTATCAAATGACATGGCAATTGGACGTATACCTGCTAACTCTGTAGATGAAGCACGATCTGTCGTTGATAAGATCATAGAATATGACAATCGGGAAAATCCCGGAGAATGGCAGCTCAATACCATGCTGGTAGCTGATGATCCGACTGATCTTGCCCAGGGCTCCAGTTTTGTAGGGCAAACTATATTTATTCGTGATTCCGAGCGCTTGTATAATGATCATTTTCCTAAAGTGATGCAGACAAAGAAAGTATATCTTACAGAATATCCCGAAAGATATATTACTGAACTTCAAACCATGGGACGGGATGGCGCCCGTGAAGATATCATGGAAGCTTTCCTCAATGGCGTTTCTTTTGTGAATTATTACGGACATGGTGATCTTTCCGTGTGGACCCAAGAAAAGGTCTTTGTCAGTAATGATCTTGTTCGATTGGATGTAAACCATCAGTATCCGCTGATCTTAGCTGCAACGTGCAGTTGGGGTAGATCGGATTTGCCTGATTTTCAAAGCATGGCAGAGGATATTGTCACCTTGGATGCAAACGGCGCTATCGCTACACTTGCAACAGTTCGATCAGTGTTTCATGGAAGTTCAACATCTGCGAACGTAAAATTTGTTGAGGATTTTACATGTGGATTATTCGAGGGAAATCCCGATTATGCCTATACACCTCTTATGGGCGATGCTGTGCTTTATGCAAAGAACGAATCAAATAATCAATATGGTCCGACCAAAGTTAATAATAATATGAAATTCATGTTTTTTGGAGATCCGACCCTTATACCTGCATTTCCGCAAAACGCCGGGTTGATCGATTCCTTAAGCAGAGATACTCTCAGGGCTTTGGATAGAGTAAGTTTAGACGGTCGTGCGCTTAACCGGGAAGGGAATGATCCCGGACTAAATGATCTTGAAGGAAAGATCACGATCTATGATAATGATTATAGTGTGAGTCGTGAGTATGTCTATAATACCTCAGGTGCTACTTCGATGGTAAGCTATTATCTAGAAGGTAATCGCTTGTTCAACGGTAACATTTCTTTCGACGGTAATACCTTTTCTACTGAAGCTTTTATTCCCAAAGATATTCAATATCATGGAACCGAAGGTAAGGTTCGCATGATATATTGGAATTCTGACCGACAATTTGATGGTTCGGCAGCAATAGACGATATCCATGTCGGAGGTATTAATCCGGATGCTTCTTCCGATGTTCTTGGTCCAAATATTACTTTCCATTCGGGAGATATTGAATTGCAAAATGGTGCGGTGATCTTTGATACCAGCATTGTCCGTATCGTATTTGAAGATCAAAGCGGGATTAATATTACAGGAACTGCTGGGCATGTTTTGGAGATGTCAATTGATAATGGTCAACAGTTGGTTGATCTTAGTGAGCTTTTTGTTTATGAACAAAATGATTTTACTGAAGGGAAGGTTGAATATTCCGTAGACAATTATCTTGATGAAGGTGAACATTTGATCGAGATATCTGCATTTGACAATTATAACAATTACTCTCAAGTAGAGCTTTCTTTAACGGCCCTGCATGAAGGGGATGAGCTGGTGCAGAATCTGGTGAATTTCCCTAATCCTTTCAAGGATCAAACAGATATTACTTTTGCTTCTGCATTTAGTGGACTTGCAGACTTAAGGATCTATACTATTTCGGGTAAATCGGTAGCAGGATTAACAGATATCTCAATTCACTCCGGTTTTAATGCCATACCTTTTACAGCCCAAGATGACTACGGTCATCCCCTTGCGGCAGGTGTATACTTCTACGTACTGGAAGTAGAGACAGGAGATGAAATGATCAAGCAATATAATAAGATGGTGGTATTACCATGATCGTTCAACCCGAACGGCCTGTGATCTTGGCATCTGCTTCTCCACGGCGCAAAGAATTGCTGGAGCAGCTAGGCTTACAATTCGTGATCAATCCTGCCCATATAGATGAATCCATGTTTCTCAATGAAGATGCTTTGAAATATGTTCGTCGTTTATCTGAAGAAAAAGGAAGGGCTATTGCTGAAAAATATCCGGAACATATTGTTATTTCAGCAGATACTATCGTCGTTTATAATGAAGAGATGCTTGGAAAACCTATAGATAAAGCAGATGCATTTAGAATGTTGCGCTTACTTTCAGGGAATACTCATAAAGTAATTACAGTATTTTCCATTCTTTGCGAAATAAAAAATATTAATATCACGGAAGACGAATTGACAGAAGTTCGTTTTCGCGATCTCTCCGATGCAGATATTAATGAATACATTGAAGGTGGTTCACCCATGGATAAAGCCGGGGCATATGGCATTCAGGACTTGAGCGCAATTCTTGTCCGAAGCATTTCAGGATGTTATTATAATGTTATTGGTTTTCCAATTGTGCACTTTAAAGAGACATGGGATAAGCTTTTTTTATCAAAATAATTCCCATATCAATTACATTTTCTATAATCATTAAATAAGTTGATCATTTTCCTTCAAGTCATGTTGAAGCAGTGTTTATTCAGATTTGATCTTCAATAATTCAGCAAGTGGAATTACGAGTCCCAAGACTGCCGCAATCCTCAGGGTTGTTCCCCATGCGATCATGGCTGAACCTTTAAAGATCACATTGAAGAGAAAACTGACAAGCATACCGGCAAGAAATGCAAGGGCTCCGACAAGAAGACAATTCAGAACTAAATTCCAAAATTTCATATTTACCTCCCATATTTTGGTTTGCACTATAAAAACGTCTTTACGCAGAAAGAGGTATTTGAAGAGGGTCAGTTGATAATTTATAAGAGTTAATCAGAAATTAGAAAATCCAAGATATTCACATCAATAAGTCGTGGGTACTTTCAATAATAGTATCCTGTTTAAAATAATATGACAATTTAATGGTGTTTTAAAGAAAAATAAAGAAAAATAAATAATAAATTAAAAAGCTGCAATAAAAAAACCCCGAAAGATCGAGGTTTTTTTATTTATGTCAGAGATTCATTTTTTCTCTTCGTCGACGACCTCATAATCTGCATCTTCGACGTTTTCAGCTGGATCTACACCGGCACTAGAATCAGCACCGGGAGCGCCACCCGTATCGGGTCCACTCGCTTGTTGTTGTGCTTGTTGAGCTTGTGCATAGATCTTTTCAGAGACCTTCATCATAGCTTGATTTACCGCTTCGATCTTTTCAGTGATCTCATCGGGGTTATCTGAAGTTTTGACTTTTTCCAATTCGGCTAAAGCTTCTTCAACAGGTTTTTTATCAGTTTCTTCCAGCTTGTCAGCCATATCATCTAAAGCTTTCTGAGTTGAGAAGAGGGTTTGCTCAGCTTGATTGTGAGTTTCCACTTTCTTGCGGAATTTTTCATCTTCTTCAGCATGCTTTTCAGCTTCATTGGTCATGTTATCAATTTCTTGATCGGTTAAACCACTTGAAGATTCAATTCTGATATTTTGTTCTTTATTGGTTGCTTTATCTTTGGCAGATACGTTCATGATACCATTGGCATCGATGTCAAAACTGACTTCGATCTGCGGGATACCGCGAGGTGCAGAAGGAATACCATCTAAGATAAAACGACCGAGTGTCTTATTGTATGATGCTTGTGAACGTTCACCCTGAAGAACATGGATCTCAACTTGAGGTTGATTGTTTGCAGCCGTCGAGAATATTTCTGATTTCTTGACAGGTATGGTCGTATTCTTCTCGATCAATTTTGTAAATACACCACCAAGGGTTTCAATACCAAGTGAAAGGGGAGTTACATCTAAAAGAAGAACATCTTTTACATCACCCTGAAGAACACCGCCCTGAATAGCAGCGCCCACGGAGACAACTTCATCCGGATTCACGGTCTTATTCGGTTCTTTGCCGAAAATATCTTTTACAAGCTTTTGAACTGCAGGGATACGAGTTGAACCACCAACGAGGATGACTTCATCAATATCTGAAGCTTTCATTCCTGCATCTTTAATTGCGTTTTGACATGGTTTGCGAACGCGGGATACCAGGTCGGCAGTCAACTGGTCAAATTTTGCACGGGTCATTGAAACAGTCAAGTGTTTAGGACCAGATGCATCAGCGGTGAGGTAGGGCAGGTTGATCTCTGTCTGCATAGATGTTGAAAGTTCCATTTTGGCTTTTTCAGCTGCTTCTTTTAAGCGTTGTACGGCCATAGGATCTTTTGAAATATCCATGCCTTCTTGTTTCTTAAATTCTGCCAGTAGGAAATCAATAAGTTTTTGGTCAAAATCGTCACCACCGAGGTGAGTGTCACCATTTGTAGATTTCACTTCGAATACGCCGTCACCAATCTCAAGTACTGAAATATCAAATGTACCGCCACCAAGATCAAATACGGCAACTTTTTCTTCTTTGCCTTTGTCCAAACCATAAGCTAGTGCGGCAGCTGTCGGTTCATTGATGATACGTTTGACTTCCAAACCGGCAATTTTACCTGCGTCTTTTGTCGCTTGACGTTGTGAGTCATTGAAGTAAGCCGGTACCGTAATAACAGCTTCTGTGACTTTTTCACCAAGATAATCTTCAGCGATCTGTTTCATTTTCTGCAGAACCATAGCTGAGATCTCAGGGGGAGAATAGGTTTTCTTGTCAATTTTTACACGAATATCTTTGTTTTTGCCTGCTTCAACGGTATAAGGAACTTCAGAGCGTTCGTTTGCAACTTCACCGTGCATGCGACCCATAAAGCGTTTAATACTGTATACGGTATGTTGAGGGTTGGTAACTGATTGGCGTTTAGCAGCGGCGCCCACAAGGCGTTCTCCATCCTTTTTAAAACTTACAACAGAAGGTGTTGTGCGGTTACCTTCAGCATTAACCAAAACCTTTGGTTCGTTCCCTTCCATGATCGAGACACAGGAATTAGTGGTTCCTAAGTCGATTCCTATAATTTTACCCATTTCATTCTCCTTTTTTATCATTACCGGACATGCAGGGTGGTGCTGTCCGCTGTGTTTCTATTTTATGTCAATTCGGAATTACTTCCGACATACAATTAGTTGCAAATATCATGCCATAAACAAATGAGTGACAATATGGCATATAAATGCGCCTACGATGAATTTATGCTGACAAATCAGGCAAAAAAAGTAGGCAGAAGCCCCGAGGAGGTGTAAGGGTATAGGGTATAGGGTACGGAGTATGGGGTACGGAGTATGGGGTACGGGGTGTAGGGTGTCGTAGAGACAAGGCACTGCCTTGTCTAGATATGTGGATGATGAATTTTGGAGAGGAAGCTGAATTGTTGAAATGTTGAGAGGTTCGCGGGTCATCCTGAAACGACCTCGAAACATCGGGGGCGAGTTCAGCCCCGCCAGTTGGCGGGGTCCCGTAGGGAGATCTCTGTGAGACTCAAAG
>CAYTLV010000093.1:0-7084 GCA_964438445.1 uncultured bacterium
TTTGGGATTAAATGGATTAGGATAGACCGACTGTATGCCAAACACTTCAGGGATTAGGGCCATTTGTCCTTTTAATGTTATCTCTAGCGGTTCATGCCATGTGATGGTATTGTCAAAATTCGCATCACCAAGACGATAATGGTATGTGCATCCCGCTCGAACATTTTTGTCCGTAAATTGGTATAAATGGTTTTCTGCAGTCGTGCCATGACCCGTTAGCGTTGAATCGGCCGTATAATCAGATACCCGCTCCCAAGTTTCTAAATTTGTTTCCTTTTCATCATACCTTAATTTCTCAACGATAAAACCGGCATTTTCAGTTTCCGATTCGGTTATCCATTTTAACAATACAATGCCATTTTTTTCTTCTGCTTCAAATGAAACGAGTGTGATGGAAAGAGGAACTTCGGCCCCTTCTTCTTCCCCAACACTATATTCACTGAAAGAAGTCACACCTGATTTTGTAAACGTTCTTTGCAATATATTGTGAACGAAATCATTTGTTACATCGATCCATGCATCAGATGCACAAGCACGTTTGATCAAACGGATCTTATTGGGATCTGCAATATCGGAAATTTGGCTGTAGTCAAACACAAGATCAGCCGATACTTCACCCGTTGCATGAAATCCCCAAGTAATATCAGCTCGAGCAATAACATCATTTGGCCAAGACCCGATATCAGCATTTGAGATCGTGCCGCTTTCTCCGGCAAAGTGATATAGATTAAGATAATTGTCTATGTCGGGAGTTCCGTTGAGTGATACAGAACAGCACTGCCCATAACTGCCTATCTGCATAGGAATTGTTGACTGGAGTAGACAACTGTTCGTTCCGATCGGAGCACCCGATGGGATCCAGACAGCATTTTCATTCATATTTTGAAGTGACCCATTTAAGTCATTGCATAGATCAGTAACTGTTGTACTTCCAGATAGCTGATTAAAATTGTAGCTAAGCAATAATCCGTTCACATCTCCTAAAAAAAATGATTTACACATATTTTGCCTGATCTCTTCTGCAGAACGTGCAACATTCCAGATGCGCACTTCATCCAAAGTCCCATTTATATATTCATCCGTACCAAGATATGAGCCTAAATACCCAACGGCATTTGAAAATGGCGGAAGATCAACATCTGCAGATGTTCTACTGCTTACTATTTTTCCATCCAAATAAGCATTAAAGCCATTTACGGTATTTTTTTGCCATACCATGGCACAATGATGCCAATTTCCATCTTCAATCGTGCTTTCAGATCCGGGAGAAATACCATCCAGCGATCCACCATCGGTAGAAATGATATAAGTTGGGTTGTTTTCTCCCCAGCCGGCAACAATATAACCTTGGTCAGATTGAATTCTGACAGGTGATTGAAAAACATTCCCTTTGAACCAAAATTCAATCGTGATGGCAGTTCCTCCTGCAAGCGAGTCAGATAAAGCTCCCGGAATCGAAACACAATCGTTCTGGCCATCAAAAGCCAGTGCTTTTCCTGATCCCATACTGATGTCAGATAAGGTTAAAACCAATTTGGAATTGTTTGAAGAAACATCAATGTTATAGTTTTCCCATCCTTCACTGCCATTATATTCGTAAATAATCATATCATATGCCGTATTCTCACTTAAGCCCGTCATAGAAACGGCTGATCCAGTCCCATTATAAATGCAATACCAGCCGGAGCTACCGATCTGTGAACCGGAACCGTATTCTAAATTGGCTACATAGGTATTAAAATCGGTCGGCTTTATTATCGTTTGTTTAGCATTCGCCATAAAAACCGCCCGTTTCAAACCATTTCCATTGGACCAGGAAACATCCAAACTTGTTTTATTCAAATTACTTACGAGAATATTACTTGCCGGAACAGTAGGTTCTTGAAGTGAAGTACCTATGAGTGATATCGTATCGGGTGAACCTGCCGCATTGTGGTTTACAATCATATTACCACTGTATTCCCCCAAGCTATCCGGAGAAAAAGTCACCGTGAACACCTCATCCTCAAATATCGTTGCCGTTTGCGGCGTTAGGGTAAAAGCACCATTATCTATTGAAATTGAGTTGATATTTAGAATACTGCCGCCATTGTTGATGATACTGATCATTCTCGAAGAATCATTATCTACGGCGGTATAACCAAAATTCAACAAATTGCTGGAAAATGCCAGTATCGGATCATCTAAAGGAGCTGACGAGTTACGCCAATCGGGCGTATTGATTAATTGAGCCGTTTTATCATTGCCACTGGCATCTGCTGCGCTTGTACCACTGCCCTCATCCAAACGCCAATACCCAATTAAACCGGATTCATCACCTATCAGTGGATCATATGATGTTTGTATTTCGTTTTGGGACCGGGCAATATCCCACATCCGGATCTCATCAATCGACCCTTTAAATAATTGTGTGCCGTCGGATAAAGAAGCGATATCCAAAATATTGGTTGGAATATTTGGAACCACACCGGTATTGGTGAGAGTTTTTTCTACACCGTCAAGATAAAGTTTCCATGTTCCATTATCCCTTAAGGTCGCTATATGATGCCATGAGTTTATCGGAAGTTGGGTGGAAGATGTTGCATATCCTTTACCGCCACAAATAATCGTAATACTTTGACTGGGCGAGGCACTTGCGGACAGCATAATCCCGTAGCCACTGCTAGCGGAGAATCCGTGATATAAGATACCAACACTACCACTCTGACCCTCCCAATTTACCCAAGCTTCCATGGTAATATTGTCAACAGAGGCAGTAACCAAATCCGATTCAAGGTATTGATCACTACCATTGAATGTAAGCATTGACCCGATGCCCGACCCGTCACCATAATAAAAACTCATTTCCTCACCGTATGATATTCCTTCCAAATATATTGCATAGGCCCTTACATAATAAGTTGTATAAGGGTTCAATCCAATTAAGGTCGAAGTAAATCCCCCCGTTGCACTTGCTATTCCTTCATCTGTTTTATTATCGTTGATATCCGGATCCGGTGAAATATTCCAACACATCCCATGTTGCATCGGTCGTGGTGCCCCGAGATCAGTAATATTTCCGTTACCTATTGCGGTGCCTTCAGAAATATCACTTACTGCTTGCGTTGTTATGGTGGACGCTCTTTTTGCTGCTCCAGTCAAGGCAGGCGTCAGATATGATGGATCATCTATATTATTGAGCTCATAGATTGCAAAATAGTGAATGCTATCCGGATTCAAGCCCGTCACGGTGATCGCAGAACTATCCGTATTCCCTACGACGTAATTTCCATCGCCTATTTGACTGCCACTGCCAAAGATCGTATTTGCGGTATACACATATCCGTCAACGGGATCGGCATCGACCAGACTGCCGGCTTTAGCAAGAATAAGTCTTCTTTCACCGTTCCCGCTTACCCAACTTATATCTGCTTGAATACAGCTTAAATTATTTGCTGAAAAATCACTGCTTTGAACCGTTGGGGCAGCGATATCCTGCCATTCATAAGCTCCAATATCGGGTAATCCATTTCGTGCAAAACCCCGTTGGTCGCTTGAAAGTGCGCTGCCCACATCAGCGGCATTCCTAGCGAGACTTAATCTGTTGATCGCTAAAGTATAGGTACCGTTCGGATTATCATTTAATGCCAAGCCGAGCAGTTGTGCATCGGAAGTAACTATACAATTGCTTTCATATATATTGCTTGGTCCCCTAATTCCAAATAAACAATTGGTTAGTACAGTTGATGAATAACTATAAATATCTTCATTGTCATTATTTACCAATATCGTATTATTAATATTGATGCTTCCGCAATTATTATGTATATATATTCCACCTGTTTGATCAGCACTCCCAACTGTATTATTACAAATTGTACAACAATTAATATCAAGCGTACTTTCTTCGATAGATATTCCTCCAGCCATATTAGATCCATGATTTCCGGCTATAGTCGAATTCTCAATAGTATAATTTCCACCTTCAAGATATAGTCCTCCACCTGTAACATAGGTAAAATTTCCTGAAAATGTTGATCCCGTAATATTTAGAGAGCCCGAATTTGCATAAAGGCCACCCCCACCGTAGACGTATGATGTATTATTACTTATTCTGCAATTAGATAGTGTTACTTCCGAAACTGTATATAAACCTCCTCCGTGTCTTGCGTCATTATTATCTATTATGCATTGCGTCAAATTCGTTGTACCTGTGGTATATATTCCCCCACCTCTATAATCGTTCGCTATGTTATTGTTAATTTCACAATCATTCATCTCAAGTGAACTCTTGTTGGAAATAACGGCAATACCTCCTCCCGAACATGAACTAGAACTATTATTACTTATAATTGTAGAATCAATTTTCACGCTTGCGCTGTCCGTTATGCATACTCCGCCACCGTCTGCTCCATTAACAGTATTACTACCAATCGTACAATTCTCAATTGCTAAATGAGTTGCGCCTTCTACAAGGATGCCTGCACCAGGACCATCACCTTGCCATAAATAACCTTCATTAATATTGAGATTTCTTAAAGTGACAGAATCGGGAGTGTTGATATAAAATATTCTGCCTCCACTTGTGGTGCTTATTGATTTCTTAACTACTCCGTCTCCTATGATGGTAATACCGATGTTAATAGCAATATTATTTTCAATAATATCATTATGAAGAATTATCGTATCACCTGATAAAGAATTGGCCAATGCGGAAGAAATTAGAGCATATGTTTGACCGCTGCCAACATGAAGGGTTGTATTCGCAGCAAAAGTATTTTTAGGAAAGAACGTGAAAAACAATAAAAGAATAGTTAAAAATAAAGTGGGGCTAAAATTGAATTTTTTTGAGCTCATAATAACACCTAATCCTTTTCAAAATTATTGTGTATTTTCAAATTATAAATATATAACGAAAACATTGTTCAGTATCAGAAGCATTCATATTTACATTATTTTGTAAAGATACACTTAGTATAGGAACATCAAAAGCTTTTTTTTATAATCCCCTAATTATCAATTATATATAAAATATCATTACTACTTTTGTATATAAAAATAAAAGACCGTCTTTCGACGGTCTTTTTCAAAATAAGCAAACTAAACTTGTACTATTTATCTTTCTTCAGGCACATGAACCAATCCAGACAATATTTACCTTCTTCTTCTGATTCAACACGTTCTTTGGCAGTACCACATGATCCGGGAGGAGGAATGATCACATCATCACCGGGTTGCCAGTTGGCAGGGGTCGCAACACCATCTTTACGTGATTTCTGGAGAGCTAAGATGAGTCGTTTAATTTCATCCATGTTACGACCATTTGACAATGGGTAATAAATAACTGCCTGAACTTTTGCCTCAGGATCAATCACAAACACAGCACGAACAGCCTGTGTGTTGGATGCATTTGGTTGGACCATACCATATTTCTTAGCAACATCCATTCTAATGTCTTCAATTAAAGGAAAATTGACTTCAATATCTTTCATTCCTTTGTATTCAATCTTTTCCTTAATGGTCCGCAACCAAGCAATATGAGCATACAAACTATCAATAGATAAACCGATCAGTTTTGTGTTGATTGCTTCAAAATCATCTTGCATGTGAGCAAAGGTCATAAATTCTGTTGTACATACCGGAGTAAAGTCTGCCGGGTGAGAAAACAATACAACCCACTTTCCTTTGTAATCTTCAGGGAAATTAATAACTCCCTGAGTCGTTACCGCCGTAAATGCCGGAGCATCATCGCCGATTAATGGCATTGTGTAGACTTCTTTTACTTGTTCTTCCATGATTTTTCCTTTTTTTTATTTTATTTTTTTGAATGCGACTATTAAGCCGATTCCTTTGATTTTTCTAGACACTTATCACAAAGTCCAACATAATTAAGACTTACTTTTTCTATTTTATGTCGACTTTGTGCGTTCACTTTTTCAATTACTTCAGGAAATTCAAAATCCTTGATATCATACAAAGCGCCACATTTAGAACAGACAAAATGCGCATGTGGATGAGTTATTGCATCATAACGATCAAAAGTCGATCCGGCATGTAACTTGTTTAATAAACCTTGTTCTTCCAATATTTTAAGATTCCGATAGATTGTACCTAAACTCAAAGAAGGAAACTCAGGCTTCAATTTATCATAAACCCAAGAGGCAGTAGGATGAGAATCAGTTTGAGTTAAGATCTCAAGTATCCTTGTCCGCTGTTTTGTATTCCTGTATGTGTCTGTCTTCATTTTGTTTCCTTAATCGTAATCATTCCGATTACTATTTAATAATACAATACAAATATCCAAATGTCAAGAATAATATTCAACAATCATTTTGGACCAATAATTTAAAGTTCTGTTATAATAAGTGAGGTTGAGGTTGAGATTTTTCCCATTTTTCGATACTGCCATCTATCGTTTTGAATAGAGGATGTGGCTCCAATAGATCTATTTTGAATATCTCGTTATATCTCTTTGGATCCCGCCCCTTAAGTTTGAAGAGTAAATGCTCACGTTCAAAGGCTAATTGCCCGCTCGTTACCAAAATTTCCGAGGGCGTATACTGCCAATTGATTTTTTCTCTATCGAAATGATAATTTCGTTCCACCGATTCCAGATAAACTGCAGAAAGATATTGATCTATCCTATCCAAAGGACTGGGATCTTCTTTAAAACGATTCAATTGCGGATGTTGAGTATAGCCTTTTGTTAAACCGGAAAGAACTGCTTTTGCCAGAAGCGCTTCTCGCCAGAGAGCAATTAGACCTTTTGCATCAAGATATTTTGGGTGTAATGACCAAAGTCTCATATGATAATCCTTCTTAAATAAAAATAATGCCCTTAAATATTATTTCATATCAATTATTTTTCATTTTATAACATAAAATACTATCTTTCATTAATATTAAACAAAAACCTCTATGACGACATTTATTAAAAACCTTCAGTATTACAAATTCTCCGCCTACGGTTTTTTGCGGAATCTCCGCTTCTTTGATGCCTTTTTTATTCTTTTTCTCATTGATCAGGGATTATCCTTTACCCAGATCGGCGTACTTTACGCCGTCCGGGAGATCAGTATAAATCTTCTTGAGATCCCTTCAGGTA
>CAYTLV010000094.1:0-2735 GCA_964438445.1 uncultured bacterium
TTGAAGCTCATATTCGTATAGAAAGTTTCAAGAACGAAATTGAATACGATGGCGAGTATGTAGCACAATTGTTGGAAAATAAGGATATTACTCGTATCGCACCTTACGTCAATCTTGAAACGATGTTAAGAAAAGGCGATGAAACTGAAGGTGTGATCATAGAATGTATGAATGAAGCGGATTTTTGTGAGATGCTTTATCGCTCCAAGAAAGATATCAAAGGTGGCATAGATTTTCGCGAAAATGAAACCATAAAAGGGATATACCTTGGCTACGGGGCAGCTGAATATCTGAATGCTGATGTAGGTGATACCATATCGACTCTCTTCGTTAATGGCATTCCCTCACCATTTAATCCAATAAAATCGTATGATGTGATCGTAACGGGTATCTTTTCAACCGGAATGAAAGAATTTGATGCTAATTATGCCTATGCACCCCTGAGTTTTGCTTCAGAAGTAAATGGAAATGAAAATATAATCAGCGGTTATCAATTATTACTCAGCGATCCTTTGCTTGCGGACGATATTTCCGATTGGATCAATACTGTCAGTCCTTATCACTTTGTACCTGTGACTTGGAGAGAACGTAATATAATGTTATTTAAGTGGTTACAAACACAGAAAGCCCCTATTGTTATTACTTTTGGAATCATTGCTTTGGTGGCAATGGTGAATATTATTTCTACATTGGTGATGATCGTCCTTGTTAAAGAACGCGATACAGCCATTCTAAAATCCATGGGCATGAAACCCTCGGATATCCGGAAAAAGTTCATGATCGATGGCTTGAGTATATCCTTGATGGGTATAGGTATAGGCATTCTAATTTCAAAATTTTTAGAATGGGGACAAATGCGTTTCGCCTGGATCAAACTATCGGCAGATGTCTATTTTATTGACCGTTTACCCATAGAAATTACTTGGGATGTGATCCTGATCATTATTTTGGTTGGTATTGTAACATCATTGATCGCAACATTTCTGCCGGCACGGAAGGCATCGAGTATTAAACCCGTTGAGGTTCTGCGTTATGAGTAAAAAGTCCTACATAAATTATATTGCGGGGCGCTATTTTTCCTCACGGAAAAAGGTCAGGATGATATCTACAACATCTATTATTACAATAATAGGTACATTTTTAGGGACCTTTGCCATTATTGCTGCTTTATCCGTAATGAACGGTTTCCGTGATATGCTTTTTACCCGGACTCAGGATATGTCGCCGGATCTAACTTTTTATATTAAGAACATCAGCGATGAAGCTCGAACAGATCTCTATGATGCCATCAAAGAGGATACAAGAATAAAGACGCTTACACCAAGTATTGAGAGAAAAATGTTGGTAAATTCGGGCAAATATCAGCAACTGGCATTTATAAAAGGTATTCGTCCTGATGAATATAAAAAAATTCTAAAATTAGAGCCCTATTTACAGGAAAAGAAATTTCTAACAGACGATCTTGCCAAAACACCCTATCCCGAGATCATCATGGGTTTATCTCTGGCAAATAAAATTGGTGTTGAAGTAGGAGATACGATCAATCTTGTCTCATTACTGGATGTTAAAACGTATAATGCCCCAAGCATGCAATGTATTGTAAAAGATGTATTCAATGTAACGGTCTTTGATTATGACTATCGAGCTTATATGCACATTCTTGATATGCAATATCTTCTGAATGAACCTAATTATCATCAATTCGAAGCAGAACTATTTTCGACGAATGATCTGAATTCAGTGAATAAATACTGGAAAGAGCATATTCCCGAAAATTCAAGAGTTGCTTCCTGGTGGGAGGAACATCTAGAATTATTTTCAGCCATGCAAGTGGAGAAGATCGCAACATTTCTGGTCCTGAGCTTGATCATTATTATTGCAGGCTTTAATCTTATTTCATCCATGATCATGTTGCTCCTTGAAAAAAAATGGGAGATCGGAATATTGCAAAGTATGGGTTGTGCCCCGCGGGATGCGCACAGAATATATTTTAGACTTGGATGGTATACCGGGGGGTTGGGAATGATCTTGGGAGCAGTAATGGCAGTAATTCTTTTGCTTGTTCAACAATATTTTCCCTTCTTTGTCATGCCGGGTGCGAATGATGTTTATATTTTTAAATACGTTCCGGTGATCGTGAATTTCTGGGATGTATTGGCAACACTCATTATGGTCTCTATCCTCATTACATTTTCTTCACTGGTACCGGCAAGAAGAGCGAATAAGATCAAACCATTGGATGCAATTAAAACAAAACAGTAAGAGGTGAGACGTGAGAGGTAAGAAGTAAGAAGTAAGAAGTAAAGTTTAAGAGTTTAGGTGTTTAGGGTAGAGACGTCGATTTATCGCGTCTCATGTGTATAGCGTAAAACGCAAGACGTAAACCCCGAGTTTGTCGCCTGTCGGCCGTATCCGTCAGCTGACGGAGTAGGCTGGAGGGGTTGAACATGGTAATTTGAAATTAACGCATATTAATTCTCTGTGACACGACTCTCAGAGAGATCCTGAACACCGGTATCCGCTGGACACCGTTTCAGGATGACTATGAAAGTGTTTTATGAATTCAACAATTCAACAAATCAACAATGAATTGGATATATTATGAAAACGATCATTGAAGTCAAAAATCTATGTAAAAGTTATATATCCGGAGCGAAGCTTCTGAATGTTTTGGATAATATTGATCTTAGCATTCAACAAGGTGATTTTATTTCACTTATGGGACCATCCGGTTC
>CAYTLV010000094.1:2835-6977 GCA_964438445.1 uncultured bacterium
GAAAACGCTAGAGAAATGCTGGATTATTTGGGCATGAGCGAACGAATGCATCACTTTCCTGCGGAGATATCGGGCGGAGAAAAACAACGGGCAGCGATCGGACGTGCCTTGATCAATAAACCCGATATATTATTGGCTGATGAACCCACGGGAAATTTGGATAAAGAAACAGGATCCAAAGTTTTGAATCTGTTCAAAAAGATCCAAAAAGACATGAATCAGACCTTTTTTCTGGTAACTCATAATGATCAAATTGCAAAGATAGCAGAAATAAATTATTACCTTGATAATGGAAAGCTCGTGAATAAAAACGGTAAAATATAAATCCCCAAAAAAGTACGGAACGGTTTAAAACCGTTCCGTACATATTATTACTTTTAGCTATAAACGTTCTAAAACGCTTTTTCAGCTTCGATCTCGACAATAAGGTTATCTCTGCAAACAGGACCTTTCAATAGCAGACTAGGAATATCTCCAAAATATGCTATGGAATCGTCATAACTATCCGGACCTTGAGCCGGATCTTTTACATAGAGGCGAAACATTGAGTATGTATGATCATGTGAGCCATCATACTCCAGTTGTTGAATGTTTTCAAGTGTGATCGCAGTTTGCTTTTTAACATCATCTGAGGGGATAGTGTTTTCACCCCGTATCGCAGCTGTGCCCGATATGAATAAGGTTCGTCCAAAAACCGAATCGACAAATTTTGCCCGCTCAAATTTTGGAGTGGATTTTTTTTCAAATTCTTTGATCTCTTTTCCTACAAGAACTTGGTCTGAATAACAGTGTGCACTGACCTGGTTGGGGTTGTCGATGGACACGATCTCAAAACTAGGCCCTTTCCCCGCGATCAGTTCAAGAATAATACCGCCGGTATCCATACCGATACCCGTTGCAGCGGGATAACCGTTCTTAAAATCTGCTTTGGAATAATTTAAAGAGCGTATATCATTAAATATCTGGTAATGCTGATAAAAAATATTTTCAATGCATACGGTTTGTGTAATGTCTTCTATATAATTCCATTGACGAAGTATATCGGAAAATTCAAGGCCTTCACTCCTTAGAATTAATTCAGCCAAATTAAATGCTTGAATAGATTGTTCTTTGATCGTTGCTTTGGGATCACCGCAAATTCCGGACGTATATAGTTTTTTGTTACCATCGTGTTCCAATACGATATAAGGATGATCATTTATTGAGCGAAGATGTACTTCAACATCCAATTTGGCACGATCAATAATAACACATTCCATGGCCATGCCCGCTTCATAAGGTGCTTGGCCAATCACGGCAGGGTGATAGAATTGATCTTTTGTGTTTAAATGGATCAGTTCTTTGATTTCATTGTATTGATGATTGTTTACAGCATCAATAAAAAAAGTACAACGCAAAGCTAAGGGATCACTAAGAGCTTTGGTAAAGGCTTCATACTCTTGAATACAATCAATTAATTGGTTTTGAGGGGTATCTTTTTTACTGGAGAAGGTAAAATAATATCGTTTCATTTGTTCCTGTCATTTAATGACTTATCATATCCTAAATAGGATTGAAAAGAATGAATGTGAAAATAAAGAATTAATTCTATTGTCTAATTAATTATCAAGAGGAAAATATACACTGAAAAGGGTTGATAAAAAAGAAAAAACAAGGAACATCCAGTGCGAAAAACCCTTATATTTTAGCCACTATGAAAACAAAAATCGCAAAAATCTTTGTTTTACTTTTTATGATACTGCCCATAGGACTTCTTGCAGGCTATGCAAGTTATGGGAATGATTATTTGAATCTTTTGCGCGGGCCCGGAGGAGAACTTTACGGTGCTGCTTATGGATTGATGCAGTACGGAAGTGAAAATACGATATTGAACCCGACGCGATTAGGTGAAACCTCCAATAAATCTCTCTACCTTTATCATTCAACCTGGTTCAGAAATGAAGTTTCTGCCAGTTCTATCGCATTCACATTTAAATTTAAAGATCAACCTTTGGGTATAATGGTTTCACGAATAGGTATATCGGATATTCCTGATTCAAGAAATGCATTATTGGATTATGGTTTGGATGGAATACCCGGTACAGAAGATACCGGCGAGGGTAATGGGCAATTGGATGAGAATGAAATCATTGATTATGATGGTGTTCTTTTCACGGGTATTGCTAATTATACTGTGCATCTTGGGATGCCGATCTATCAAAAAAATAATTTCACTCTTGGGCTTAATCTCGGGTTTTTATACACAAGCTTGATAGAGACCAATGGTTATGGACTGACATTTGATCTTCATGCGGAACATAAAGGTCAATATGTTCAATCTCTATATTCTCTAAAAAATCTTCCATCGGCAATTATGGTTTTTGATAACGGGGCAGCACAATATTATCCTCCGCAATTTAAGGCAGCTTGGGTAGTTCCTCTTGTCGCTGGAGATTTTAAATTTAAACCGGGAATTAGCTCCGTAATGTCTTTCACGGAAAATCTTGATTATTATATGTTTTCCATCGGATCGGTATTGGCTATGGATATACAACCTTTGGTTCAAATAGAATACAAGAGTATTGTTGCCGCGGGGATCAGTTATCGTTGGGGCGATGGTCTCCACGCAGGAATCGAATTCTCACTGCCATTTCTGGATGTCTCTTATTCATTCAGGCCGTCAGCAAATGGTGATCTGGGGAGTTCTCATTTAATTTCTTTAAGAATGTCAACGGATATATTTAAGTAAAAAGGGTAGGGAGTATGAAACATTTTTGGACTATAGGTCTTGTATTTTTATTATTGGTCGGTTGCGGAAATCGCGAATTAAGCATCGAACCCGATTACGACAGTCTCATTTCGTTTATTATGAAAAATCAGAAAAAAGAGAGTGCCGAATTGTATGCTGCATGTGAACAGGCATTGCCTGAAAGCATTGAAAAGGGTGAACTTGAAGATTATCAAAAAGTAATTAAAATTTACAATAAAAATACGGATATATTTTCTAAAGCTATGACCTTGGGCTTTCTTTCTAGTGCAACAACAGAAAATCCCATTTTAAAAGATTCTGTTTTCAATGCGGTTCAAAAAGCTGAAAAAATGACCAAGAGTGAGGCTTTTTTAATTTCAGCAAAAGAATATTATCAGGAACGTAATTTTACTGAAGAAGAATTGAATGATCGCTTAACAGCTTATCGTGCTATGGTAAGTGATGGATATGCTCAATTGCTGATCGAACGTCAGCAGCTGACTGAAGCGCTGAATGTCTATGAAAAAATTATTGACGATTATCAGGATACTGAGATCCTACTCAATTACGGAAAAGCTCTCAATAGTATGAACCGTTATGAAGCATCATTGATCGCTTGTATCGAAGCTTTAAAAATGACACCGGGATCTTTGGATGCTAAATCTGAGATATTAAATACAGCCGAATTACTGGGATATTCCAAGGCTGAAGTAAATACTATGATAGATGAGACGATTTTTGTTGGTCGTAATCTTTTACGTCAAAACCTACTTGCCGATCAATTGAACATCCCCATGCCCGAATTTGAGATCGAGGGCTTGGATTCAACAACGATCACACATGAAAAATTTAATGATAAGATACTTATTGTAAGCTTTTGGGCAATTTGGTGTCCGCCATGCCTCAAAGAATTACCTTACATGAATAAAGTTTATCATCAATATAAAGAAGATGAAGAAGTTGAGATCATTGTCGTATCAACAGATAAAGATAAGTTTCTTGTCCCGCCATTTATCAGCAAGAATGGATTTGATTTCCCGGTATATTACGCAGATGGTTTGAACAGAACTTTTGGTGTAAAAGGTATTCCCACTTTATTTGTCATAGATAAACAGGGAATGATTCGATATAAAAAGGTCGGTTTCTCCGAAGGCGAAGAATTCGAAAAGATTATGTCTTGGTATATAGAAGAGATCAAGGCGGCTGAAGACGCTTAATAATTGACAAAGGATCCACCTGCGCCGAAACTTCGGTGGACAGGCAAAGGACAATTCTACGCTAAAGCTACGAATTGCAGGCAATTGACAATTAATATAAGAATTATACTAAATGTAAGAGCTAGACATGTCTAGCTCTTTTTTGTTTAATTCGATTAATAATTAGTAATTGATAATTTCGTAAGACCTTCCTACGC
>CAYTLV010000095.1:0-2850 GCA_964438445.1 uncultured bacterium
AAAAGGAAGAAAGATACGCCATCAATCATTCTTTCTATTATGATAGAGGGTAAAAGTACGGTTCCTTTTTTCTCAATAAATTTTCCTGTTATATAAGCCCTGACCACTTCACCGATGCGAAAAGGCAGGATATAATTTGTAAAAAAGCCTGCAATGGTTCCCTTATACAACTTTATTGTAGAAAAAGACCCCATGGGTAATAAAAATATTCTCCAACGCATAGCTCGAATGAAAAGTATGACCACCATACCCAACATACCGGCAATATACCAGAAAAGATTAATTGTCCCTAATTCATGAATAAAATTTTGCCACTCGATACCCCGGAAAGCAATGAATAGCCCAATGGCCGAGATAACGATAGCAAACGCAAGTTGCAGTGGTTTGTTTTTCATGGACTCTCAGTATAAAGAATATTAATGATCTCCTGGATGTCAGGCTTTTCTTCAGACAATTTTTTCATTACTTCCATTTGTTTTGAAAGAGATATTTCGCTGAATCGTGTTTTCATTTCATTAACGAATTCATGATCAGTTCCATCAACACCTTCTAATTGACTCTCAAAATCACCAATAATATTTAACGAATCTATGTTAGGGGAGAGCAATGAATCCAAGCGTTCTCGCATACCACCTTCTTTTAGATTTGGTTGAACTAGTTTCTCGTATAAAGAAGGAGCGAAGTCGCCCAATAATTTGTATGAAAAAGATTTATTTTTAATATCTTCTCCGAGAGAATCGGATGGAATTGCCATCAAAACCCAGAAAATCAAACTCATAATAATCGCTGCCTTTAAAGCACCAAGAAAAAGACCACCGATTTTATCAAGCCAACCCAGTTTAATGGCATGAATAATGGTGCGCAGAAAGTAACCGACTATCTGGGCGACCAGAATGACAATAACGAATATTGCAATATAGCCGACAATGTCTGCTACTTGCTGTGTCCAATTGAATTGCATCATAAGCAGGTCGCTGGCCCATGCACCTAAATTTGCGGCAACAATAATACCCAGAACAAGTCCTGCAAGGCGAAATGCGGAGTTGAGCAATCCCTGTTGATATGATTTATAGATCAAAATAATAGCAACTAAAATCGTAACAATATCTACCCAGTACATATTAGGCTCCTAACAATTTTTTAACAATAGCTTGAACGCGTTTTCCATCTGCCTGACCGGCAACTTCTTTCATTGAAGCTCCCATAACACGCCCCATTTCTCCCATGGAAGAGGCACCTGTATCGGCAATGACCTTTTTTACAATGGTCTCTATCGCTGCATCATCCATTTCAGGTGGTAAATAGGTTTGGATCAGTTTTAGTTCCCCTTTTTCAATATCGGCAAGATCTTCACGATTCGCATTCGAATAAGTAGAAATTGAGTCTATACGTTCTTTGGCAGCTTTCTTTAGAATAGCCAATTCATCGCTTTTTTCAAGATCTTTCATCAACGCGATCTTCTTTTCGCGTAATTTCGAAATCAACATGCGTAAAGTTCTAACTTTATCACTTTCCTTGCTCAGCATAGCCGCTTTAAGATCGGCCTGTATGTTCTCAATGTAAGACATAAACACCTCTAATTGGAATTATCAACTATTTTACAAATGAATTATTTTATTAAAAAGGATTTTATTGTATTTTGCCACTTGAAAAGAGGATAATATGATTAAAAGATTGAACGAATTGTATGAGAGAAATGAAATAAGAATCCTGGGGTTAATGACCGGGACATCTGCTGACGGACTTGATATTGCATGTGTGAAATTTACAGGAAAAGGCAAATATCCCGAATATGAAGTGATATACTCGGATTTTATTGCTTATCCCGAGGAGTTTTCGCAAGCATTTAAGCGTCCTTTGGAGTTAACTGCATCCGAAATAGCCGAACTTGATATGAAATTAGGGAAATGGTACGGTGAAGTTATCGCTGATCTGGATGTCAGCTATGATGTTGTGGCTAATCATGGACAAACACTTTTGCATCAGGCACCAGATTATACTGTACAGATCGGTGAAGCGCAATGTATCATTGAAAAGTGTAAAAACCCCGTGATCTACGATTTTAGAACGGCTGATGTGGTTCTGGGCGGTCAAGGTGCTCCACTGATTCCGGTTCTTGACGAGTTTTTATTAAGGAAAGAAGATTGTTGTATTATTGCTCTGAACATGGGTGGCATAGCAAACCTTTCTTTTTTAGCACCCCGGTCTTCCAAAAGAGATGTTCTTGCTTGGGATACAGGTCCTGCTAATACGCTCATTGATAAAGCCGTGATCGAATTCACGGAAGGAAAAGAATTATTTGACCGTGATGGTGCTTATGCAAGGTCTGGGGAAGTAAATGATAGTTTGCTTAACGAGTTGTTGTCTCATGAGTATCTTTCAAGATCGCTTCCGAAATCGGTCGGTCAAGAGCAATTTGGTTACAAATATTATCGAAAACTAAGGGATAAAATACATCCTCAAACTAAAGTTGAGTGGTTGTCATTTATCAGAACACTTACCGAGTTAACGATTAGAAGCATGAGTAGGGATATTTCCGCCTTGAATAACAATGAAGAACTTCCCGTGGAGATCATTGCCAGTGGGGGTGGAGCTGAAAATTTATTTATTATGGAACGCCTGAAAGATGAATTGCCAGATTGTAAATTTGGAAAATTTGATCACCCGGGTATCAGTTCTGATGTAAAAGAAGCTTTTGGTTTTGCATATTTGGGTTACCTGTTTTTACGGGAATTGCCCGGCAATATACCATCGGTGACCGGAGCATCTCGTCCCTGTGTATTAGGAAAGATCGTTTTCTGATAATTGTCTGATCAATTCGTACAACATAATTCCATAGGCTACTGAAAC
>CAYTLV010000095.1:2950-6931 GCA_964438445.1 uncultured bacterium
CTGATCCCAACAAGGTAAAGCTTTTCAATTCCAGCAGTTTCTGAGGTACGGAAAAGAGAGCCGATATTATGTAAAGAACGAATATTGTCAGCAATTACAAATATTTGTCGTCGTTCACGATCTACCAGGGAAAGTTCGGATGGCCGGGAATTTTTTATAACTTCATGACTATGCTTCTTGATGCTCATGTCGAGAACTCCAAGTATCACCCATTTTCAATCGTTCACCAACAGGCGGGTGTGAATAGTACATGAATTTGATGAAGGGCGTTGGATAGGCATTGGAAAGATTCCGGTTCGCCAGTCCTGACATTGCCCTTTGAAATGCATCGGGATTTTGTGTCATATCCAATGCGTAACTATCTGCCTGATTTTCAAAGTAACGGGAGACGGCATTGGAAAGCGGTCCGATAACCAGCATATGCAGGACACCGAAACAAAGTAAAAATATCGGATAAGCAATTAGCATATTGTCAAAGGATTTTAAATAATCGGAATTGATAAGTAACATGATCTGATGTGATAGAAAAAAGGTGATCAATTGATAAATAGCTCCCAATAGAATATTTTTCCACATATGTTTGTATTTATAATGTCCCACTTCATGAGCGATCACGATTTCCAGTTCATCAAGTGACATATTATTTATAATATTATCACTGAGAACCACGCGTCTAGTTTTTCCAAGACCTCCCAGAAAAGCATTTTCCTTTTTCGTCTGTCGGCTCATATCCTGTAGATAGAAACCTTTTATTTTTAAACCGCCTTTTTGAAGTATTGCCCCAAGTTTCGTTGTGAGTTCTTCATTATCAATCGGTGTGTATTTATTAAAGAGTGGCATAATGACGATAGGATAAAGAGTTGCAAAAATGACAGAAACAAAGATCATTGCACATGCGGCCCAAAGCCACCAAAGATCGGGAGAAATACGAAAAGCAAGAAAGAGGATCAAAGCAATAAGTGGATTAATTACCAAATTGATCAGGAATCCTTTGAGCTCATCTTTAAAGAATTGAGTCTTGTTCTGGTTGGAAAATTCGAATTCATGTTCAAGTTTGTAGCCGGATCTATAGGACAGAATAAGATCAAAGGGCAGAGAAAAAAGTGCAAGTGCCCAAAGAAATAACAGAAAACGAAAAGCTGGGAATTTAGGTAAGTGTTCAAGTAAAGGCTGACTGATTAAAAAAATGAATATCAGTGTGAGAGTAAAACCTAAGATAAGATTCAAGAAAGATATTTTGCGCTTTTTAGTCTCATATTCTTGTGCTCGTTCTTGTTTCTTTGGATCGAGGAGGGGATGGATATGGGTCATATTAATAGATTTCCACAAGGAATATTTCAGGGATGTCGTGTTGTAATTTCCAATAACAATCGAGAGCTTCATCTATGGTCGGAAAATCACCGATAATGACTCTATATCGAATGCTTTCATTTAATTTAATTTTTTCGAAGTAGCTTAAATATTCCAATTCTTCCTGTATACGTCTTGATAGGGTAACAGCATCCATTCTTTTTTCTGAAGAATAAACTTGGACCGCATAAGCTAATATTTCATCATCTTCGGAACGTGGGATTTTCGGATCACCTACAGCAAACTCAAGATTCTCACTAAGAGAAGCAAAAAGTTTCTTGTACATGTCTGTCTGACCTATTTCAGGAAGATCACCAATAATGGTATAAAGTACTTCAACGGGATAGACAGTATTGATCTCGAGTTTATCTGCCGCTGCACGTGAGATCCAGAACATATTTGAAGTATTTTGAATTCTGTCATTGATAATAAGCTGCACTTTTTTACCGGTTCGGAAGTTCAATATTTCCACTTGAGTGCCCAATGGTAACGTTTCATGTGCAGCTGTTAGTTTATCTTGAGAAAATATATCACCGTTAGCGGTAAGAGCTCCGTTGAATCCATCTTCGTAAATAACTACGCTTGATTCGACTTGGGCATAAATAAAAGTAAAAGCGCAGAGAAATAAAATTATAATTGATCTTTTCATTGTTCTTCCTTTATCTAAAGGTATAAGCAAGATTAACGCTTGCCTGAATCATGTCATTTGAATGTATGGATTCGTTAGGTATAATGTAAGATAATTTTGGTGTGATCTGCCATCTTTTCAAGGTCATATATGTGCTTAAGTGGATTGCAGCATCAGAAAATCCTGCCGGAACAGGAGATCCGTAACGAGAATAAGGTAGAATATTAGCTGCGGCTGAAATAGTTAAATTGATTGGTAAAAAGGCATCAAAAGTATAGCCGCAGGTAAATTTTGCATACCAACTTTTTAAAATAAAATCAAAATACGTTTCTATGAAATAGGGGATAACAAAACCTACATCAGCCAAAGAAAGGTTCATTTCCACTCCTGCCAGTGGAGATTCAGGCAAGTTAGGGAAAAGGTATATTGTTAATCCGCTTGATGCGATCAAACGATCAGTAAAATAATGATAGTAGCTGAGCATCGTACCCAATTCGTGATAAGCTGAAATATCGCTTAAAGAATTAACATACCACTGAGAGAGATTGAGATTTGCATCTGCAAAGAAAGCTGAGAAATTCAGCCCCAAAGAAGGTTGATATCCAGCTGGCGTAAAGCCCCGAAAAGTATATCGTGTATAAACATCTGCACTGGCACTAAAAAGTACTTTTGCCGATGCAAATGAAGTAAGTGTAGTAAGTGCAAAGATAAGGACTAATATTCGTTTTTTTATCATGAGCTAATTTTAATACTTAATTGAATGAAAATCAATGTGCAATACACATAAGAAATATTTTTGAACAGAAACGAAAAATGCCGACACTTGGGGTCGCGTCGGCATTTTTCTACACAGGAGGGAACTTGAAATATATAATCAAGTTGTTTTAGCTCGTTCCGCTCAATATGATAAATATCAATTGACACATAATTATACAATATTTTTTTTCATCTGTCAAACAAAAAAATACTTTGTTTGAACATATTTAGGGCTTAACTTCACAAGCTTTTTTGAATAGGTGGAAAAGGTGTTATTTCATGATTATTGCTATTGATGGTCCTTCCGGATCAGGTAAAAGTTCCACAGCAAAAGCAGTGGCAAGAACCTTGGCTTATACATATCTGGATACCGGTGCGATGTATCGTGCCGTTGCTCTTGGTGTTTTACGCTTAGAGATAGATCCTTTTAACGATGAGCGTGTTGCTGAAGTTGTGAAAGATATGACAGTATCTTTCAAGGGTGAAGATGTATTTCTTAATGGTGATGATGTAAGTAAAATCATTCGCTATGAGGAAACAAGTAAAGCCGTAACACCTGTCTCGGCTAACCCTGCCGTACGCGAACTCTTGGTGAAAAAACAACAGGAGATCGCAGCGGATCATGATATTGTAATGGAAGGTCGTGATATCGGCACTGTTGTATTTCCGAATGCCGATTACAAATTTTTTCTTATTGCCGATCCTAATGTGAGGGCAATGAGACGATTGAAAGAAACTGAAGAAGATCTAAGCTTGGAAGAAATTAAAGCGGATCTTCTGCGAAGAGATAAAAAGGATTCATCTCGCAAGCATTCGCCTTTGAAAAAAGCTGAAGATGCGATAGAGATAAATACCAGTGATTTGACATTTGATGAACAAGTTGATAAGTTATTATCATTTATACAAACCAAAGAGCCAAAACATGGAGGAAAATGAATGGCTGAAGAGTTGAAAAACGTAAAACCCGTAAACCCTCAGGAAGACGTCGAAACTGTTGAAGAGACCATTGAAGTCAAAACAGACGATGTAGAAGAAGTAAAAGAACAGGTTGAAGAAGTAGTTGAAGAGACTAAAGAAGCTGAAGAAACAGTTCAAGAAGTCATTGAAGAAGCTACAGAAGCAGTAGAAGAAACTGTTGAAGAAGTTGTGGAAGCAACTGAAGAAGTAGTTGAAGAAGCTGTGGAAGAAGTAAAACCTGAAGAACCGGCAGCTGAGGCTAATAAAAAACCTGCTGGAGATATCTATGA
>CAYTLV010000096.1:0-6827 GCA_964438445.1 uncultured bacterium
ACTTGAAGCCGATAAAACAAAAGCTGAAAGTGAAAAACGAGCCTATCGTTACAGCGGTCGCTGCAGAGATCTTAGTGAAAGTGATATAAAAACTAATTTGGACTCCAAACTGCCCTTTACAGTGCGTTTTAAGGTTCCTGAAGGGATAACGCGTTTCAAAGACATGGTTTATAAGGATATTGCCGTAAATAACGCTGAGATAGACGATTTTATTATTATCCGATCCGACGGTTCACCCATTTATCAGCTTTCCGTTGTTGTTGATGATGCGAATATGAACATTACTCACGTGATCCGTGGTGAAGATCATCTTTCCAATACGCCCAAACAGATCCTTTTATATCTGGCGCTTGGAAGAAAAGTCCCAAAATTCGGGCATTTACCCCTCATTCTTGCTCAAGATGGCAAACGTCTTTCAAAACGGCACGGTGCAACCTCTGTGGATGAATTTAAAGAGATGGGATTCCTGCCTGAGGGACTGCTTAACGGGCTGGCGCTTCTCGGTTGGGGGGATAACATGCCTAAGCCCATTTTCAGCTTAGATGAGCTTATTAAGCGATTTGATTTCGCGCGTGTAAACAAGAAGGGTGCCATTTTTGATCATGATAAACTAGCGTGGATCAACGGACAACATCTTTCACGCTCGGATGCAAAAGATATCTGGCCTTTTGTTAAACCTCTTTGGCAAGATGCCGGATGGATAGATCCCGGGTTCTCCGATGAGGACGGGATACTATATACCGATCTTCTAAAATCAAGGATTCGCTTATTAAATGAATTTGTTTTGTATGGGAAATACCTTTTCAAAGATCCCTTGATCTTTGATATGGAAGCGGTAAACAAACATCTGCAATCACCTGATATAAAGAAATATATCTCCATTCTCTCAACTTCTTTTCAATCTTTAAATAACCCAAATCCCGAAGAATATGAAGTATGTTTACGTGACGTGGCAGATAAGTTAGAGATCAAAGCATCGCTTTTTATTCACCCCTTAAGAATTGCTGTCACGGGTTTTGGAGTCAGCCCGGATATCTTTAAAATATGTGAGATCCTTGGACTTGAAACAGTTATCCGGAGATTGAATTTCTTAAAGATATTTTTGGTTTAATTAATCTTAAACATTTTTTTATTTATAACATTGTATAGACGCGATGCTTCGCGTCTGTACAGTATCTATCACTCCATCACTCCGAACCCCGGACTCCCATACCCTATACCCTAAATGTGACCCATATCACACCTCAAATTTAGCTAATGACAAGCTCTCTAAATTTGCATAATTTACCTGCAACGAGGAGGACGATATGGAAAAGAAATACTTTCTTTTATGTTTGGTGTTTTATGTCGGGTTTGCGATGGCGGTTCCTCATGCCTGGATCAACGAAATCCATTATGACAATGACGGAACAGATGTCAATGAGTTTGTTGAAGTGGTGGTCGAATTACCTGAAGGCTGGTATTTGGGTGACCTTGCACTCTACATGTACAATGGATACGATGGGAAACCTTATTGCCTGGACACCATCGACGAATTTGAGTTGGGCCAGCGAATAGGTCCATTCCAATTCTATGTTTGGTATCAGAGGGGCATTCAAAATGACATGGAAGGGATGATACTGGTGTTCAAAGATACACTTTGCGACATTCTTGCCTATGAGGGTAGTTTTATCGGTGCGAGTGATCCTGCTCTGGGAAAAAAATTTCCCGATATTGGTACCTGTGAAACGGATTGCGGCAGTGATTCGTGCGCAATTTATCTTTCGGATATGCCCGGAAGCGAATGGTTGTACGGTTGCGCAACACCCGGTGAAATAAATGTTGATCAACAAATATCGGATATTGGGACACCCGTTGTCTTGAGTAAATTCTATGCCAAATTGCTGGATGTTAGAATTTTATTGCGTTGGCAAAGTGAATCTGAAAGTGAGAACAGTCATTATCAGCTTTATCGGAATGGATCACTTATCGCTTCTATCGAAGGGCAGGGAACAACATCTTTACCGAATAGCTATTCATTTATGGATAAAGATGTGTTTGCGGGGATCAAATATGTATATATTCTTTCGAATGTTGATTATTCGGGAAGAGAATTATTCCTGGATACGCTTGTATGCACTAAAAGAAGCCCCCCTATTGAATTAAAACCATTCAGTCTGGGATTACCCTACCCTAACCCCTTTAATCCCGTCTGCGTTATCAAGCTGCAGGTAAATAAAACCACTGATATCAATATGGAATTACGCGATCTTTCCGGTAGAAAAATCATGAATATACTTAAAAATCAGATATCGGAAGGAGAGCATAGTATTTCTGTTAATTTGAGCGAATATCCATCCGGGAAATATTTCATATTTTGTTCAAATGGAGATCACTTTGAATCGCTGGAAATTATATTGGTAAAATAAATTAACTGTGGATAGTATTGTCGATCAGGTTTATCAGCTAATCTGCTATAGACAAGTCCCTTATGTGCATAAGAGAAACTTTTTCATTCGTGGTTCACACTTTTTACTTTTGCCTTTTTACTTTTGCCTTATTTACCTATATTTCGTCTATGAAAAAACGATTTTATATTGAGACATACGGTTGCCAAATGAATGAATATGATTCTGAGATCCTATCCGGGATATTACAATCGCATGGCTACATTTTGTGCAATTCTGCTGAAGAAGCTGATGTTATTCTTCTAAATACCTGTTCTGTACGCGATAATGCGGAACTTAAGATACATTCGCGTTTAGGTGAACTGAAACATTTGAAAGATAAAAATCCCGATCTCAAATTGGGTGTTGTTGGTTGTATGGCACAAAATCTAAAAAAAGAACTAATAGATACAAAGCCTTATGTCAACTTGATACTTGGACCTGATTCTTATCGCGATATTCTTAAACATCTCGATGCAGAGGAAACCCATATAATTGACACCAAACTTTCTAAGTTTGAAGTGTATGACGGTCTTTTCCCCGCTCGAAAAGAAGGCGTTAACGCTTGGATATCGATCATGCGCGGATGCAATAAGTTTTGCTCTTATTGCATTGTACCCTATACTCGAGGACGGGAACGAAGTCGTAGTATTGAAAGCATCGTTGATGAAGCAAAGCGCAGTATTGATGAGGGTTTTGTCGAAATAACACTTCTGGGACAAAATGTAAATTCCTTTGATCATGAAGGGGATAAATTCCCGGCTCTACTCGAAGCTTTAACGAAAGTTGACGGCTTAAAACGCCTTCGATACACCTCCCCTCATCCTCAGGATGTCGATGAAGAATTAATGCGTATGCATGCCAAATATAAACCCTTGATCGCAAATCATATTCATTTACCGCTTCAAGCCGGTTCGGATGCCGTCCTTAAGGCTATGAACCGTACATACTCTCAGGAACATTATCTTCAACTAGTCGATATGATCCGTAAGTATGTGCCTGATATCGGAATTACAACGGATATTATAGTAGGCTTTCCCGGTGAAACTGATGCAGATTTTCGCGAGACGTTAAAGGTCATGAAATATGTAAAATATGACAATGCCTACACCTTTAAATACTCACCCAGACCTTATACCAAGGCTTGGAAAATGGAAGATAATGTCTCGGAACTTGATAAATCCGCACGACTGACAGAATTGATCAAAATGCAAAAAGCACATACATTAGAACGTTTAAGCCAGATGATCGGTAAAGATGTTGAAATATTGGTCGAAACTCGCAGTAAAAAAAGTTCTGAAGAAATGCGCGGACGAACAGCATGTAATAAGATCGTGGTCTTTCCAAAAGGAAATTATAAACCTAAAGACCTGATCACGCGTAGGATAACAGACGCACATGGTGTAACCTTGTTCTCAAGGCCAAATAATTAAGGAAAAATGGTAAAAAGATACCAAAAAAAGTACGATCTGGCGTTTCGTCGGATGGCTACTCAACAATTTCAGTCTACTCGTGATTTTACCCTGAGTGAATCTGATATTGTCAATGATGGCGTTTTTGATCATAAAAAACATCTTTTTCTAGGTGTTTATTCAACCTCGCTCATTGAGGGCATGTTTGAACGATATGGTGTCAAAGAATATCTTGAAAACAAAGGTATTCCCAATGTAAGTTGGCATATAAATATGAATGACCCTTATGTGCATCGTTTTATATTGCTCTCTGAAAGAGATGGGATCAAGCATAAGCTTATTGAGCTAGTCCTTCAGCGAAAGAATTTGAAGTTACCTCTGGATAAAAGTCGTTTTATTAATCTGGAGTTCTTGCATGTTGAATGGCTTATGATGCAAAATCCATATAAACCATTCAGTCGAGATAAGCCGCCCTTACCCGGACAAAAAGCGCCCGGACTTGGGATCGGCATGCACATGCTGCAAATTCTTTTTCATCTTGCTAAAAAAGCCAATACTCATGGTTTGATCAACTCTCCCAATTATCTGCACACAGCTATATTTTTTTCACGGGCTTTTCACTTTCTTGATCCGAAAGTAGAAGCCTTTATGCAAGTTATCAAATATCAAAAATTACCTCATTATAGTCACTATACTTTGAGTTGGGCTGATGAATACGGAGCAATACAACATTTACATAATCATCGTGCCATTAATTGGCGACCTTCAACAATGATCGCCCCCATTTCGCCCGAAGCCAAACGCTATTTTTATTCACGTGATTATCGCAAGAAAACAAGAAAGACCAGACAAAAGCTAAAGCTTACGATCAATATGCGTAAACTTAAAAAGAAGCTGAAAGAGCATGGACAGATCCACTAGAACATGTATTTTTTTAAATGGGACTCCCCCGTCAAAAAAACTGATCAAACATTTTACTACGTCTGATGATCTGCTCATTTCTGCAGACGGTGCTTACGATTACCTAAAAAAGTATCAGATCGAACCTGCTGTTTTGATAGGTGATATGGACTCCATTTCCAATATCCCGGAAAATAAAAATATCAAGATCATCCATTCTCGTGATGCGGAGTCTAATGATCTTGAAAAATCCCTTAATTACTGTCTCGGACGTGATCTTAGGGAAATTTGTATCTTTGGTGCTGATGGAAAAAGAATAGATCATGCAATTATCAATTTTGCCACACTTTCTTCTTATTCTGATCTTTTAAATATTGAGATCATCACGAATGAAGAATATTTACGATTTCTTAAACCCGGTGAATATGGTTTTACCGGTAAAAGAGGTCAGCGTTTCTCCCTTCTGGCCATCTATTCTGCCGATGAATTAACTATCGAGAATGCTAGATTTCCATTAGACAATGATACCTTACATAAAGGATCCAGAGGACTTAGTAACGCTTTCCGATCAAAAGAACTTATAATACGTTTTAGCACCGGTTCTCTGCTGTTTATGACCGAATTAAAAATATGAAAATAGAATTACATCCTCTCGATATTATCATTATTGGAATATATTTTATTGCCTTATTCCTGATCGGTTTTTTACGGAAGAAAAAACAGACGAAAAATGAGGATTTTCTCCTATCCGGCCGTCGATTGACCCTTCCTTTATTTGTTATGACTTTAGTATCTACCTGGTATGGCGGGATTTTGGGTGTAGGAGAGTTTACCTATCAATATGGTTTGTCAAATTGGTTTGTGATGGGCTTCCCATATTATATATTCGCTTTGGTCTATGCTTTTTTTATTGCAGGAAAAATCAGGAAAACTCAGGCAATTAGTATCCCTGAACTTATTTCTCAAGGTTATGGTAAAACGCCTTCATTTATTAGTGGCTTCTTTGTGTTTTTATTAACATCACCTGCGCCTTATTTATTGATAGCCGGCATCATTATATCTATGATAACTGGATTTTCATCAGTCCTCTCTGCTTTAATCATATTTATCATATCAGCCATTTATCTTTACAAAAAGGGATTTAAAAGCGTTGTGCAGTCCGACATACTGCAATTTTTACTTATGTTCGCAGGTTTCATCACCTTAGTTTTATTTCTACTAAAGCAATATCCAATAGCGGAATATTTCCAACCCTTATACCTTCCGCATGATCATTTAACTCTTACGGGTGGATTACCCGCAATGTATATAATTTCCTGGTTCTTCATTGCATTATGGACACTTGTTGACCCGGGTTTTCATCAACGATGTGCCGCTGCAAAGTCTGCAAAAACTGCCCGGAACGGTATACTGCTGAGTATTGTATTCTGGATGATCTTTGATGCTCTTACTGTTATTACGGGCTTATATGCTCGCGCCTTACTTCCTGATATTCAAGCACTTTACGCATATCCCTTAGTAGCTGAACTTGTATTGCCTATTGGATTGCTCGGGCTCTTTTTAACCGGACTCTTGGCCACTGTCATGTCCACACTGGATTCGTATATTTTCATTTCTGCTCAAACGGTCGGCTATGATATTTTATCCCATTATTACCCTGACAATATCCGTAGGAATGTTCGTATTGGTTATGTAGTTACCGGTTTTGTCGCCATGCTTATTGTACTAACTGTACCATCTGTTATATCCATATGGTATTTTATCGGTACATTGGTCATACCCTCATTGCTAATACCTGCTCTTTCTGTTCTATTTAAAAGACAAATTTCTCCCAAAGCTGTTATTACTCTAATGCTTGGCTCTGTGTTTATTACCGGAATGTGGTTTCTTGCGGGAAAAGTATTTGGCCATTATCCTTTAAACATTGAACCCTTTTATCCGGGTTTAATATTTAGTGTTGTGGTCTATATATCAGGAAGAATTAAAATATTTCTTAAAAGTCAAATATAATCCCGAGCTTGTCGAGGGATTGAACTATAAATAACCCGGTACGAAGTGCCGGGTTTCTGTTAACAATAACAAATCAACC
>CAYTLV010000097.1:0-6826 GCA_964438445.1 uncultured bacterium
AGTATATTTGCTTTTGATAAGGCTTTTCCTATCGTAAATGTCAAGATCACAGCAGATAAAAGTGATATTTCACATAAGTCAGATTCATTGACGACACACTATGCGTTAATGGATTCCAATTATCAAACGGTTGTTGGTTTCGATACCGATTCACGTTTTAAAAATTATGTTGAACTTGAAGGGGGCGGTGTAGAGGTCTTTCAAGATGTTGTAAATACTGGTGTTTATCATCCTTACACTTGGGCTGTACGCCAATATAACATTAATAAGATCAAAGAATGTGAATATGTTTTTTCACCCCACGGTGAATTTCTGGGTTTCAAAGTTACCTTGCCCGACAGTCTTTCGGGTGTAAATATTAGTGAACCAAATATTGAAGAAATTCTTAATGCAAGAAACGGAAAAGAAGCTTTACTGCCGGATCTTTCGCTGTATACCTTGATTGAAGAAAGTTCAGAAGTAAAAGAAGGTGGACGACGTGACCATGTTTTTACTTATGAACTGAAAAATGCGGGCGTCGGCGAGGCCTTATATCGATTTAAAATAGGGATCAGCGGTGATGAATTGACTATGGCTATGCCTGTTGTCAAAATTCCTGAGACCTTTGATCAGCGATATGAAGAAATGCGCTCTGCCAATACCACGATATCATTTGTGGGGCAAGCTATCATGCTGTTGCTTTACGGGGTCTTCGGAGTTGGTTTGGCACTCTTTTTCATGATTCGGAAACGGACATTGATATGGAAATCGCCTCTAAAGTGGGCAATTGCGATCGGTTTAGGCATATTTCTTGCTTATCTCACAACCATCACCCTTTCATGGTTCCAATATGATACGTCTTTATCATCGGGTCAATTTCTTTTTCAACAGGTATTATTTGCCCTGTTAAATGGACTTATGATCGCAGTGATCTTTTTTATATCTGCCACAGCCGCAGAGGGTTTGGATCGCCAAGCATTTCCCGGACATATTCAATTTTGGCGTTCTTGGTCGCCCACGGTGGGGGCATCTAAAGAGATCATGCGTGAAACTGTATTTGGGTATCTCTGGGCATTTTTTATGATCGGGTTTATAACATTTTTCTATTGGATCACCAATAATGTTTTTAATTGGTGGAGTCCGGCAGAAAACATGGTGGATCCCAATGTACTTGCTTTACCCTTACCTTGGCTCCTACCTGCAGCACAGTCGCTTCAAGCTGGATTTTGGGAAGAAACTTTATTCCGCGCCATTCCACTTGCCGGTGCGGTGCTGATCGGAAAGAATTTCAAACGCAAAGGTGTTTGGATCGCTATAGCCCTTGTTGTTCAGGCTGCGATCTTTGGCTCAATGCATGCCAATTATGCTCAACAACCTGCGTATGCCAGAATCATTGAAATGCTCATCCCGTTTGTTATATATGGATTGATCTACATGAAATGGGGACTGTTGCCGGTGGTCATTTCACATTTTGTTTATGATATTATTCTTATGTCCATGCCGATCTTCCTGCTTTCGGCACCCGGTATATGGGTTCATCGTTTACTGGCTATTCTTGCCATGCTGGTTCCCGTTCTCATTGTAAGCTATCGGCGTATTAAAGCCGGAGCCTGGTATGAGGTCAAAGATACTGACCTGAATTCAGGTTATATTGTTCCAAAACCAACAAAGAAAGCAAAAGACAAACAGGAATTAAGTTCTATTGCTACGCTACATCGTGAACTCCCCATTATTATTGCCATTCTCCTGATAGTTGTCGGTTCGGCTTTATGGATCATTATGACCCCCTTTGAACAAGATGTTCCCAAATTGAGAATAGATCGGGAACAGGCAATTGAAATCAGCGATACATTTATTGCCGAGAATTATTCCGGAACTGATTCACTCAATTTTAAACCTTATGTTCGGGTAGTAGGTGGAGTAACCCGTGGCAGTCGCTTTGTCTGGGAAAACGGTAATAAGCAAGTATTTCGCGAATTATTCGGATCTGTTCTATCTACAAACTATTATATCGTGACCTATAAGACATTTAAGGGTGATGTCGTTACCCGATCTGAAACCATTGATATCAAAGTTGGCCGGGAGGGTGAAATTCTTGGCTGGTTACATAACGTTCCCGAACCCAGACCGGGTGTAACGCTTGAAGAAAGTGAAGCAAAGTTGATAGCAGAAAATGCTATTGAGGCTTATTTCGGTAAAGATATTGATGAACTGGAAGTTGTAAAAGTAACACCTGAAAAACGCAAGGCACGAACAGATTGGTCAATTATTTACCGTGATGTGGACACCGGACTGAGTGAAGGTGATATTCGCTATGTTGCCACGATCAGCGGTAATGAATTGAGCGGGCTGAAGACCACAATTCATACAACCGAAACTTGGGATCGCACGCAAAAGAAAGCCGGGCTATTACGGGGAATTCTATTTGCCATATCAAAGGTTATACAATTTGGTATGATAATTACCGTATTGATCCTGGGTATTATCGCATGGACAAAAAAACACTTCAATGTTAAATTATTTTTATATTTCCTTGCCGGATTTGCGTTAATAACCTTATTGCAGGGCATTTTGATGAGCAATACCATCATGGGGCAGTATCCTACATCGGAACCTTACTCGAATTTGATGCTCATGTTGATTATTTCGCTCTTGCTGGGCAGTGGCTTTTCTGCATTTTTATACGCCATCCCTATTGGTTATATGGCTCGAATTCCTTTGCATATTCAACGAAATGAAAATGTGATCGGTGTTAAAGGTATTGGATTGGGCTTGCTCTTTGCGGGTGTGATCGCCTTTGCACAGGGAAATATTTTCAAAGAATCAGCGGTTATTATACCCCTGATCGATCTGGAATCCGCCTCCCCAATTCTATCTTCTTTACTATCGGCTGTAGAAGAGTATTTTATTACTTTTGTTCGCTTAATGGTTCCATTCATTTTGATTGATCGTTTAAGCTCTGGTTGGAAGAAAAAGAAAATCATTTCACTTGTATTACTCTTCCTTGCGGGATTTGCGTATGTAGGTAAACTGTCAGTAGGATGGTGGTTGCTGGGAGGAAGCGTAAGCGGGTTATTAATGATCGTATTGTATCTTTGGGTATTGCGGTTTAATATGATCTATATTCCTATTATGGCGGCTACGATCATAATCCTTGACCTGATACAGTATCTGTTGGTTGATCCTGCTGTATTAACAATATTCCATATTGTAATTACTGCTATTGTGACAGTTCTACTCGCCGTATTCACTGTATGGGGAATGCATAGATTAAGATTACTGCAGCCAAAGAAGAAGTCGAAAGTGGAAGCGTCGAATAGTTAAAAAGATTAATAATGAAAGTAGAGTCGCGCTCAGGCGGCTCTACTTTTTAGAAACCTTAAACTTTAAATCTTAAACCATTCCGGAACCTTTTCCATTGTATTTTATTTGAATAACACATAGTTTTTATACAATGCAGAAAATCAAGAAAACATATATAATCATCTCAATCATTCTACTTGTCTTATCGAGTGGGCTTATGGCTCAACGAATGGATAAAAAATGGAAGATCGGTCCGGAATATAAGATCGACTATGTTGTCAAGCCTTCAACGGAGTTAGGAAAAGGGGAGTTGAGTATCATGCTGAGCGTACCTTATGACGAGATCCATTTTGTGAAACAAAATTCACAGTTCAAAGGACGTTTTGATATATCTATCATGATATTTGAGGGAAAAGAGAAACGGGTAAGTGAAAGTTGGATAGAAAAACTGACGGTCGATGAGTTTAAATTGACCAATTCTCGAAAAAAAACAATTGAGATGCAGAAAAAATATGTTCTTGCACCGGGTAAATATAGACTTGAAGTACTCATTACGGATCTGAAAACACAGAACCGCCGCAAACAAGTAAATGATATCGACATGAGCAAGCTGAGCAAGGGTCCTTGGATGATGGGTGATCTGTATTTTATGAAGGATTCTTCAGCTGTAAAGGGATCGGACAACATGCCTGAAGCTATTTATGTAGGTTTCTCAGCATCAGGCGTTAAGGGAAAATATCCTTTTTCCTATATCCTCCAATCTCGCGATAAGACATTTAAACAAGGGAAATTCGAGATAGAACTGGTAAAAGAAAGACACGAATATATTTTCCCGGTTCGAACGGCGGACTTGAACTATAATCAATATTTTCTAACCTTGATGACTGTGATCGACAGCATAGAATATAAACGCAGTATTCCACTTAGAGTACAATGGAGTGGGACAAGTTCACTTATTCCAAATCTTGAGGAAGCCATAGAACAAATGCGCTATCTCTCTCATACGGGATATTTTCCCTCGCGGACTTATAAAAAAATGATGAATGCGGAAGGGAAAGAACAAAAAGATTTCTTTACCGAAACCTGGAAAAATATTGATCCGACACCTCATACCGAGAACAATGAATTAATGAACGAATATTACTATCGGGTCCATGTGGCGAATCAGCGTTTTTCGGGACATAGGGAAGGCTGGCGTTCAGATCGAGGAATGATCTATGTTATTTATGGTGATCCGGATGCTGTAGAAGAACATCACATGGAGATTAACACAAAACCTTATATGATATGGTACTATTATTCTGTTAACCGAAGTTTTATCTTTGTTGACAACACCGGTTTTGGAGATTACCAATTATCCGAACCTTTAAGCGAGTATTGATGGACAGATTTAGAAAGAAAATCGACAAAGTAGATGAGCAGTTGGTCAAATTATTAGATGAACGCATGGGGCTGGCTTTCGAATTAGGAAAATTAAAGAAATCCGGAGGTCGTGGTGTGTTTGATGCCAATCGCGAAGAGGAAGTTTTCAATAAACTTCAAGATTTGCCAAAACAAACTATTCGGGACGATGAAATAAAAGAACTATACGAACAGATCATTCGAATATCCCGTTTGCATGGCGAGCGGGGAATGCGCTGATCTGACTCATGTTTAATATTGATCTGACAGCTTCAAAGATTGTATGGGTGCTTGTTGTACTACTTGCTTTCTATACTATCTATTGGCTTATCCGAAGCCTAAAAGATCCCTACTATCCTTCCGTAATAAGAATTATTCTTGCTATTTTGCGTACTGCAGCGATCGTGATTTTCATTATTATTTTTCTCGATATTAAAATTACTCATATTCACGATCGTCAAGTTGAACCCGAGATTGCATTTTTATGGGATTTGTCTCAAAGCATGAACGCGCAAGAAAACGAAGTTTATAAAGTATCGGATATTCTGCGTAAAGCATCATATCGTGCCATCGATCGTCAAACATATATTTCTCATATTACAGATATGCAGGATTCCAAAATCGTTACCGAAACTCAATTGAAAGCACTATCTCTAAATGAAGCGATATCCGATAATGGGATATTACTGAGATTTGCCGAACAACAGGCTCGATTCAGCGAATTGATACTTATCTCCGATGGTCGATCCTATATTGGAGAAGATTTGGAGTCTATTTGGCTGTCAGATAAACTTGTCTTACATACAGTTGGAGTAGGTAGTGTTCCGGAGGTAGAATTGCTGGAGTTGAGATCGGTTAATTTTCCCGATCATGTTTTACAGGGAGATTCTATCGCTTTAAGTTGGGCTTTGGAAAATCCTTCTGAGGAAAGCATAAAGACGAAATTGATTATTAAAAAAGATGATGAAGATGTTTTTAAGCAAGAAGTTGATATTCCTGCGCAACAAATGATGGTCTATAAGCATACTTTTGCTTCGCTACCTAAAGGATCATCCACATGGAAATGGTCTCTTGAAGAAAATAATGAACAAATTGAAATAGGTTCCGAAAACTTATTTGTACATCCTTCGGCCATTCGTGTTGTGATCCATGCTGATCCACCGGATCAGGATATTGCAATGATCTCGACAATATTATCAAATGTTAAGCGTATAGAAATTTTCAAAGACAAAGACTGGAGAATTGCGTTTCCGGGTGAAAAACCGGACCTTTTGATCCAAACATGGCATCCGGATACTGAAGCAAAAATATATCAGGATATTCCTTCCATACTTTTCTATCGGGACTTAAAAGACAGCTACATTACAAGCGGTGAACTTTTACCTGGTGGATTGCAACCCTATTTATACTTTGACCCCGACCCTGTTACAAATGCTCGATATTGGAAAATCTTGCCGCCTATTCAGGTAGCAAATTATAAGGGCGAGGGATCTGTTGTTTTGAAAACAGGTATGGGAAGAGCGGTCATTCTTGAAAATGTAGAAGAACACAGTTTGATCATTGCGGCTTCAGGACTTTGGCGTTGGAATCTTGCCGGCTTTGAAAAAAACTGGGATGGCATTTACACACATCTGATCAAAGGAATGGTGGATGATCTAATACGACGAGATGAAAAAAACTATATCGCTCTTGATGAAAAGATCTACTCCGGAATTGCCTACAAGCCCATTAATCTAAGAGTAGAACAATATAATCTTGAGTTACTTGATCGAAATGAGATAAGTTTGTATGTAAGCTTAATGGATAGCAGCTATGAGGAGATTCATCGCAAAGAATTGGATATCCTGATAGATAATATTACATCATTTACTCTCAAAGAAGCCGGGGAGTATTATGTCAAAGCGGAGGTATTTACCCACGGTGTGCTTCTGGAAAGTGATACGGCAATGATCATGATCGAAGAAAACAATATGGAAAATCTTCTAACAGGCTGTGATATCGAGACCTTAAAACAGCTGGCTGAACGTCATGGTGGAACGTATGTGCATATCAGTGATCTTGATAGTCTTCAACAGATTATTTCCACCGATAAAAAATGGGAACAGGTATCACGGATGTTTGTTGCACGAAGATCATATATACT
>CAYTLV010000098.1:0-6764 GCA_964438445.1 uncultured bacterium
GAGAACTATTTCTTGACAATATCAACTCATATCAATATATTCGAGCAGAAATGATTCGACCACGAATTAAATAAAAAAAGGCAATTTATGGATCAAAATATGAAAAATTATGAATTACGCATTTTGACGGCAATCAGACGCGTGATAAGATCAGTGGATAAATATTCCAGAAAGATCTATACCGAATTGGGTCTTACGACACCGCAATTACTTTGCTTGGATGCCTTGGGAAAGGATAACCATATCATAACCAAAGAATTGGCACAAAAAGTCAATCTAAGTGAAAGTACCGTCATAGGTATTATTGATAGGCTCGAAGCCAAGCAGTATCTGATTCGAGAGCGTTCTAAAGAGGATCGCCGAAAAGTTTATCTGTCACTGACTGATGCTGGTCAGGGTATTTTGGCTGCAACACCGTCACTCTTGCAGGATAAGTTGTCGTCAGCTATGACTAAACTTGATAATGTGGAGTTGGAAACTATCACACAGTCTCTAGAGCAAATTGTAGAAATGATGGATGCTGAACATCTGGATGCATCTCCCAATTTATTGCCTCATGCAGACATAGAAATCAATAATTCATAAACGAATGGAAAATAATGATTTCCGAAAAGCAAAAAAGTATTATAGAAGAAATTGACGATGGGGAATTAAAGAATTGGCGTGATTGGAAATGGCAAGTCAAGCACAGTATTCGCGATTTGGATACATTTGAGAGATTGCTGGGTATCACGGTTTCGGATGAGATCAGGAAGCATCATAAAAAGATAACGGCTAAATTTCCCATGTCGATCACCCCTTACTATTTATCCTTGATTAACACTGAAGATCTTGAGAACGATCCGATCTTTAAGCAAAGCTTTCCCGTTATCGATGAATTGACGGTCATGAAGACCGATATGGTGGATCCCTTGAGCGAAGATAAAGATAGTCCGGTTCCGGGTCTCACTCATCGTTATCCTGACAGGGTCCTGTTTTTGGTCAGCAACACCTGCGCTATGTATTGCCGGCACTGTACGCGGAAACGTAAAGTGGGAGACCGGGACAGTATTCCGAATAAGAAACAGATCATGGCCGGGATCGACTACATTAAAAGAACACCAAGAGTTCGTGACGTTTTATTGAGTGGTGGAGATCCCTTCCTCTTATCCGATGACTATCTAGATTGGATCCTGACCGAATTAGGGAAGATCGAACATGTTGAGGTTATTCGTATCGGCACACGGACACCCGTTGTCATGCCTTACCGCATCACCGACGATCTGGTCAACATGCTCAAAAAACACCAACCCTTATGGATCAACACTCATTTCAATCACCCCCGCGAATTGACCAATTCATCCCGGACCGCATTGGCCAAACTTGCCGATGCCGGATTTCCACTTGGAAATCAATCCGTTTTATTAGCTGGCGTGAACGATTGTCCCCGTATCATGAAATCGCTGGTTCATAAATTGGTTATGAATCGTGTCCGACCTTATTACCTTTATCAATGTGATCTATCGGAAGGGCTCAGTCATTTCCAGACACCGGTCGGGAAAGGGATTGAGATCCTGGAAAGTCTGATCGGTCACACCAGCGGATTTTGTGTGCCGACCTACGTGATCGATGCGCCCGGTGGTGGCGGCAAGATCCCGGTCATGCCCAATTACCTAATCTCCTGGTCCACCAACAAAGTAGTACTCAGAAATTATGAAGGCGTGATCTCGACCTATAAGGAACCCGATTCGTACGAACCATCTTTTTGTGACAGGGACTGCAATAATTGTCAACGGGAACTGTTATTACAAGATGCTGACGAATACAAAGCGGTAGGTATCGAAAAACTTCTGGCCGATTACGATGAAACGATCTCATTGATACCCGCCAACAATACGCGCTACAAACGTCGGAATAAGTAATATCATGAATTACGATAAAATCGAACAATTGCCTTGCGGTTCACTGATACAGCACGGTCCCAACAATAACAGGATATATTTGCTCAAGGCCTCCGATAAAGACCTGCTTTCCTTACCACAACGTCTGATCACCTTGGCCAACGAAAAAGGCTACGGCAAGATCTTTGTGAAAGAAAACGAGAATCATTCGCTGCCGTTTTTAAGTGCCGGTTTTGCCGTAGAAGCGCGCATTCCAGGGATGTACCCGCGCGACAGGGAAGGTCTTTTTCTCTCCCACTACCTCAATGAGGACCGGAAGATCGAGGATGATCTCGCCTTATATGAACAAAACCTTCAATTGGCGTTAAAAAAGTCTTCAATCCACCAAAAACCCGCTATCTCAACAGATTTCAGGATTCGGCCCTGCAGCGAAGAGGATATTCCTGCGATGCAAGTGATCTACCAGGAGGTTTTTCCTACATATCCTTTTCCGATACATAAAGCAGATTATCTAGCAAAGACGATGAAAGAATATGTTGATTATTTTTGTGTGGAGCAAAAGGGCAAGATCATTGCCCTGGCCTCTGCAGAGAAAGACTCCGTAAATCGATATGTCGAGATGACAGATTTTGCCACCTTGAAAAAGTGGCGCGGAAATGCTTTGGCGGTACATTTGCTGTATCACATGGAAAAAGTGATGTCTGAACAAGGATATCAAACCGCATTTACCATTGCCCGAGCGGCATCGCCCGGCATGAATATTACCTTTGCCAAGGCTGGCTATCACTATGCCGGTCGCTTGAAGAACAATACCAATATTTCGGGACAGATCGAAAGCATGAATATCTGGTATCGTTCACTGAATTAAGACACTATAAATTTCTTTAAATATAAAGGATCATTTGATGCATTGGATTGATTATTTGATTTTTGCACTTTATATGGCAGGAGTGATGGCGGTTGGCATCTATCATTTCAGGAAGAACCGGAATAGAGAGGACTATTATGTGGGCAACCGCAGCATGAAAGCGGGCCATATTGGCTTATCTATTGTTGCGACGGATGTTGGAGGCGGGTTTAGTATTGGATTGGGTGGCGTAGGTTTTTTGATGGGTCTCTCGGGAAGCTGGCTTCTGTTCACGGGACTTGTAGGTGCTTGGCTCTCGGCTGTCTTTATTATTCCACGTATTAAGAAAATCGATGCAAAAAATCACATGATGACCTATCCCGATTTCTTGCGGTTTCGTTATAACAATAAGGTGGCTTTTGTAGCTGCTATTATCAGTGGCATTGGCTACATGGGCTTTACGGGCGCTCAGATACTGGCGGGTGCAAAATTGGCATCGGCGACTATCTTTCAAACGGCACCCTGGGGAATGGATCCTCTGCAATTTTCCATACTCCTGATCGCGATCATTACGATCTCGTATACGGTGATCGGCGGATTGAAAGCCGTCATTTATACCGATACGATCCAGTGGATCGTCTTGTTGATCGGTCTAATTGCTGTAACCATTCCTGTCGCATTATTCAAGATCGGTGGTTTTGAAGCCTTGCACGAATCACTACCCAAAGAATTTTTTACCTTGAACAATATTTCAGTCAAACAGATTATCAACTGGATGGTGACCATCATTCCCATTTGGTTGATCGGTATGACCTTGTATCAGCGAATGTTTGCATGCAAAGACGTTAAAGAAGCTAAACGTGCTTGGTATATTGCGGGAATATTCGAATATCCTGTGATGGCTTTTGCAGGTGTTTTTCTGGGGATGTGCGCACGGGTCGTATTTCCGGCTGCGGACCCTGAAATGGCCATGCCAATGCTAATCTCACATTTACTGCCTATCGGCGTGACCGGTATCGTGATTGCTGCCTATTTTTCAGCCATCATGTCTACTGCGGATAGTTGCCTAATGGCATCATCCGGTAATTTTGTTAATGATATTATTCAGCGACATATCAAAAAGGATATGAATGATAAAACCAGCATGCGTTGGTCAATGATCAGTACTCTAATCATTGGTGTAATCGCTGTCTTACTGGCCGCTATGTTCACAACGGTGTTGGATGCCATTTTATATGCCTATGCATTTATGGTCTCTGGTCTTTTTATCCCAACATTGGGTGCTTATTTTTGGAAAAGGGCCAGCTCCACCGGAGCGTTTTTAGGTATGATCTTGGGAGGCGGTTTTACTCTGGTATTAATGATCTTGGAAAAGAGTGGTCATTCACCATTATGGTTTGACACTTTAGGCCTTGATTCTGCGATATATGGTATATTTGTGTCTCTCATATTTTTTGTTTTGGGATCATTAATTTTTAAAGAGAATACCAGAAAATAATTATCGGTCAGTTTTTGGTCACCAACTTCTCTAACTTGCTGATTGATAGGGGTGAAACAGGAGACGTAAATATTAAGATCGGAGACGAAGCGGAAAAATTATTGTGGAAATTTAGAGATTGAGAAATTATCCGGTTTTAGCTTAAACTAGGCTGTAACAGATGCATTGCGCAATAGAAAAAGATATCAATTGAAGGTTTTTAGATGAACGATACAGATAAAAATATAGAAATGCTTAAAGCTGCCAATCAACAACTACAGGCCGGCGAGCAACAATTACGTGCTGCTAATCAACAACTGTCCGCAATAAACAAAAAAATAAAATTGAATGAGACCCGTTTTCAGCGTGCCCAGCAGATCGGTCATGTTGGAAATTGGGAATACGATCTTGAAACAAACCACTTTTGGGGATCAGAGGAAACCAAAAGAATTTATGGGTTTAATGAAAGTTCATTGAATTTTACCATAAACGAGGTGGAGAATTGTATTCCTGAAAGGGAACGTGTTCACCAAGCTCTAATTGATCTGATCGAAGAGGACAAGCCTTATAACCTGGAATTTGAGATCCTTACCAGGGACAGGGGCGAATCGAGAACGATCCATTCAATCGCCGCCCTTGAAAAAGATGCAAAGGGAAATTCTTTAAAAGTTACCGGACTGATCCACGACATCACTGAAGCAAAGAAAGCGAAAGAAGAGATAGAAAAGCTTGCAAAATTCCCCGAAGAAAACCCCAACCCTGTTCTGCGTATTTCGTCTGATGGGGAATTATTGTATTTTAACAAAGCGAGTCACGATCTGCTTGAAAAGTGGCGATATTTTAAAAAGAAAGCCTTACCGGATATGTGGGTGGATTTCTCAACGAAATGCTTTAAGAATGATCTTATTAAAACCACCGAAGTCAAAATTTATAAGAAAACTATTTTATTATCTTTTACTCCCATCACGGAAAAGGGATTTATCAATGTTTACGGTCTGGATATTAGCACGCGAAAAGAATCTAAAAACAAAATGAAAACAGCCCTAAGAAAAGCAGAAGAGTCCAACCATCTCAAATCAGCATTTTTGGCAAATATGAGCCATGAGATCCGGACACCCATGAATGGTATTTTGGGATTTTTGGGATTACTTAAAACACAGCAGCTTTCAGGCAAGGATCAAGAAAATTATATAAGTATTATTGAAAAGAGTGGAAAGCGCTTATTAAGTACTATTAATGATCTGATAGAAATCTCAAAAATTGAATCGGGTCAAATGGAAATCCATAATGCAAAAATAAATTTAAATGAGAAGTTCAATGACTTGTTCGCCTTTTTCAAACCCCAGGTTGAGGAAAAAGGACTTCAATTATCTATGAGTTTACCCGATAAAGAAATGCTTATAGATACAGACGGTGATAAGTTATATGCCGCTATGGTTAATCTTATTAAAAATGCAGTGAAATATAGTCATGAAGGATCCATTGTATTTGGCTGTGAGAAAAAAGAAAACATGCTTGAGTTTTTTGTTAAGGATACAGGTATTGGTATTCCCGAAGATAAACAAAAAAGTATTTTCAAACGCTTTGTTCAAGCAGATCCCAGTTATTCAAGTGGATATGAAGGGGCCGGGCTGGGGCTTTCCATTACAAAATCCTATGTAGAAATGCTGGGAGGTAAAATTTGGGTAGAATCCCAAATAGGAATTGGATCGCAATTTTATTTTACACTTCCTTATCATCAGAGTCCGAGTGCGATAAAGGCGGATACAGCAGATAGTGATGAAAATAAAAAGCTATCTTTTAAAACAAAATCCACGATACTCATTGTTGAAGATGAGCCTGTTTCATTATTGTATTTAAAGGTCCTTCTAGAAAATGTAGCCGATAAAATAATCGAGGCAACAAATGGTGAAGAAGCTGTTGAATACTGCAAGAATAATCCAAACATTGACCTGATATTAATGGATAGTAGAATACCGTTAATGGATAATACTATTGCTATGCGTGAGATCCGAAAGTTCAACAAAGATGTCATTATTATTGCACAAACCGTTTATGCAAGGCATGGCGATCATGAAAAAATGATCGCTTTGGGCTGTAATGGTTATATCAGCAAGCCGATAGATAGCAATGAATTATTAAATATGATCAAGAAATATTTGGGGGCTCATTAAATAATAAAAATTGTCCTAAGGATAATAAGTATATAAATAAAAGCTAACACCCGATCTTTTTTTTCCCTCCTGTGTGGGATCGGGTGTTTAGCTTGACTAATTGGAGATCTGTATGGTCAAAACATCCGTCTTTTTAATTGCCATTGCATCAGGCGTCTACCTGATACCCACAATCAGCATATATAACAAGCTCAAAAAAATATGACGATAGTAAAACAACCTGTAAAGATCAACAGTGATCAAGCTGCTCGTAAAAAACGTAACAGCAGTGGAGCAGACCGTGCTTTGAGCCGTTATCTTGATGAGATCGGAAATTTTGAACCGCTAAAACCGGTAGATGAAATTGACCTGGCTCGAAGAGTAAAACAAGGTGATCGCCAGGCATT
>CAYTLV010000099.1:0-6731 GCA_964438445.1 uncultured bacterium
CACAACCATTGAATCAATCTCTTTCGGTACTCTAAAACACACCTGTACTGGCATATTAACCTTTGCATCACCGGTGATTACCTTCACAGATGCTCTTTGTGTTGAAGAGATAATCCTAAATTCAGATGAACGACCCTTTTGAAGCAACATCTTCAGGTTTTCTTCAAGACTCCTATCTGTGCTCGTACATACTCGTTTTGTTTTAGGCCTACCATCCTTATATTCACCAATGGTTTCCATCTTGAAATTTTTGAGATCGTTGCCTTTTCGAGAATTGGCTACAGCGTCGGCAAATTCATCAAAGACAACAAGTGTCATGTGTGATGAACCACCTTGTACCCTCTTCTCCATCTCTTCAACCAACATCATCATTTGAAGCTCAATGTTATCGATATCTGAAAATATCTGTAGTCCAGGCGTGGATGAGAACATTTTAAAATCATTTTTAGAGTCGAAAATAACCACCTCTTTAACTCCCGACAAAAGAGCATATGCAATTATTGATCGAAGGAAAACTGTTTTGCCGGATCCCGTGGCACCGCCTACAAGCATATGGGGTGTTGAATGATTGTCAAGGTTCCAGTGAATGGTTTCACCGAAATTATCAACACCAATAGGAATCAACATGTGTACAGGATCTGCATCGTCAAAATAAAGATCCCTTGTTCTTTTTATACTTGACTCAACTGTAAGATATGATTTTCCATTATAAACAAACAGATCTTTTTGAACTCTAATACTGGAAACATCCAGTGCATTGGCCAAATCTAATTTATGTGTTGCAACTGACGCAAGCTTAACTCCTGCTCCCATTTCTAACAGATAAGAAGCACTTGAAAATCCTTCAAATTTGTGTTCTACCTTACAAGGTATACCGAACGAGGTCAATACGTGTTCTATCTTTTCAGAGTTATTCATATTACTTTTGCTTAAATCGTAAGGGATAAACTCCCTTGTGAATGTTTTGAAATTTTTAATTGTAGTTGGTGAAGCTGCTGCAAGCTTCGCGTTTCTGATTTTTCTGAGCCTTTCCCCCATCATCTCTTTTTTGTCGTCCGGGATGTTGAAGTCATCAATTTCAGCAATCATAGTCGTGGCCCAAAATTCATAGAGCTCGGCTATGTCGGTGAAGCTATCATTGTCATTAATGAGATAAACGAAATTAGGATCACTGACAGCCTCCAGCATTTTCTTTACTGGCTCATATAGTATAGCTTCATAAATTCTTCTTGTGTCATCATCCATCTTAATTGGAAATGGCCTTAACTGAGGTGACTTATCTTTGTTTTGCGAATATTTATTCTCAATATATCTCACCTCGTCAATCCTTTCTCCATATTGTGCCTCGTAAGCTATCACATACGATATTCCTTGTCTGGCCCCAGTAAATGCGATCTCTTCTTTTTTTGAAAAAGTACGTTTGGACTTGTGGTCAAGTATTACCCGTTTATCATCATTTGAGATGTAAACCAGATCGATATAGCAATGTATTGGAAGGGGTATGTCAACACCATTAATTGCAATAAAGCATTTAATTTCTAGCTCTACTGCAACTATTTCTTTTATGTCGGAAAGATAAACTTGAATATAAGCAAAGAAATTGTTTATAAGACCAGTAGAGGTTTTCTTTGCTGCTGTCTGGCATAATTCGACAGAAGGTGCGGTTGTGGATATCTTCCAGAGATTAGCATCCTTATTATCAATATGGTCGAATGCTACTTGCTCCATTTCGATAACACTGCATTCTTCTTTCTTCTTGAATCTTTCCCAATATAATGCAAGAGCTTTGTGATATGCCTGTCCTGCTACTGTGTTATTGGTATTTTTGGAAGGATAGCGATACAGATATTGCATCTCAAAAGCTTTCTGATTCCTTGCAAAGGACGATGTGCCTGAAAAGGACCAATGGCTTATAAGATAATTGCTAAACAATTCCTCTTGCTGCTCTGGACTTAAGTCTCTGTACTTGTGTGGCTTCATGGCATTTTTGGTTTAGCTGAGTTGTTGCTTAAATCTGTCTTGCGATTTTCCATTGTTCTAGGCTTAGATAGGAATGTGTCTTTTACGGAAGTATCCCCATCTTTAATTGCTTGTTGAAGTCCAAGGAGATTTACAATTTCATCCTGTTTAAATTGATTGATGTTCTGTAGTCCAAACACAGATAAAATTTGTGCCTCTGTAATGTTATAATTAGTTTTGAAATACAAAAATGCCATATTCCTTCTTTTTGATAGGGCTACTTCCGAGGTTAAGTCTCCGGTAATTTTGGTTTTAGCAGCTTCAGAAACTTTATTGGTGACGGCTTGCGGAATTACTGCAAAAACAGCATTACGATATGCTATAGCGTTTGCAGCGTTGCCAGTAACGGTAATCATGTCGTCATTCATTCTCTCTTTCTTGGTTGTTTTTTTACCATGCTCCCAAACACTTTGCATAATTGATCTTCTAACCTCAACCTTAACAGCATAATTGTTCTCCAGATCAAAACAAACAGAATGAGAAACGACCTGGGTACTTGTTATCTCAGATATGCGTGACTCTATTCTTAGATTCTGCCAGCTCTGTGCAATCATTCTGGCAAGATGAACGCTTGGGCCATTTATTTTCTTAGTACCCCTCGGAAGGGAGTAAGAGCATGTCTCCGCTGTGCTTTTATCCATTGTTGCAATTGCTATGGAATTACTAACAGCTCTATCGATATCCCTAGGATATGCCTTGGCTGTAGCTATCTGAACATCTATGGCAGCTTTGTCGTCGCTGTGATATGTTTCAAGATTAGCGTTTGTTTGAATTATTTGATCTTCCATGATTATATTATTAGATGTCGTATCCTTCTTGTATGTGATACTTTGATTTCTGAATAACATTAAGCATTGCCCTGCATTCTACCGATTCGGCTTGTAGTTCCATGGTGTCAATAACCCACCAATCATCAGGATGAAGCGCCTTGGCTTTTTTAACCAAAGAAACATCGTTATCGCTCAGTTTTATTGTATCTGGCACGTTTTGATTTTTTAATGGCTTTACTTTTTTCGATGTCAATTACATCGATTCTATATTCCACACCAGGCTTGAGTTTCCTCAAAATGGATCCCAAATCTGTTTTCCCTCCAGTGACGTAATATCTCATAGCTCGTTAATTTTTCTCTTGTATTTACTTCTCAGCTCATCCAGTTCACGATGAAAGTCTTTATAAAGACCATTGGCCTCCTTGGTTTTGAATTCATTTACCAGAACCCATCTTGAAGAATGGAAACTTTTTAGATAAACGAATAGAGCTAATTTGTCTCGCGACCTTGCGTATAAACCTGTCATGTCGGTCGGTGTTAAAAAATTTGTCATCAATATAATCACTGAATACTGTACCGGAAGCCGTGTTCTCCATGTAGGTCCAAATGGCCATGAATATTACAATTACAACTACTCCAATAAAGAAAGTCATGAAAGGTGTTGATAGCATGTTATTGAGTTTTAGTGATGATTAAAATTAAAAACAGGAGGGGCGAAATAAAGAAAATAAAATATTATTTATAATTCCCTCCTGTTCATGTACAATAATTCACGTTAGGAACCAAGATTATTGAGATTGTTAAAACGAATTATGATTGAATTTCTCTTCCTTAATGAATTATTACCTGTCAATCGGGGGTGCTCTTGTCATATTATATGGTTTAAAGTAAAGAGTACAGGATTCGAACCTGTGTCTACCAACCACCTCCATTTCAGGTATCGGTCAGTAGTGTTGAAATGGTCACCGTTCGGCCAGACTCCGGCAACTCTTATCCAATCGTCTTTCCGAGATGTCACCCTTCTTGAAGCCCCTCAGTGTTCGGTCTGTAAGGGTGGGGCAGATATCGCCTAGCGATGTGGACCATGAAGGAATTGAACCTCCGACCTTCGGATTATGAGTCCGCTGCTCTAACCAACTGAGCTAAAAGTCCATGTGTCCTCGAAGTTAACGGCTCCGAGGACGTTGGTAAAAATAAAAAAGAAATACAAAATAATTAGAACGTAAGGGAAGGATGAAGCGGACCTAAAACAAGCAACCAACCAATTAAGTAGTACCGCTTATCCCCGAACCCTATATATTAATGTAAAGATGCTCCAGTCCAAGGATTGATATTAAATGCTTTGAATATCTTTTCAATACCCATTCTCTCGATGGGTGATGTTTTCTTATTCCCATGACGATAATCATGAAAATATACATTGCCATTGCTTGTGTTATATTCAATGCCAAGCAACTTGCAAATTTTATTTTTAACATCAGGTTGTAGCCTAGCTGGCAAGTTGTCATATCCAGGATTAAAAGATATCTTAATTTTCAAGTATTGTTTCTTCAAGTCACCCATAATGCGATTATGTATTCATAATTAGATTACAAGTGTACGGATATTTATTTTACCGTGCAAATCTTTTTTCACAAACGGGGAACAATTTTATATTTCAATATGTAATAGTTAACCAAAACTGTTTGTAAAAGCGGATAGATCAACAAGATGGAAAACATAAAACGAAATAAGTTACAAATAAATGCAATAATAAAATTATTTAGCCCTAAAATAACAGCCTATAATTACCCATACTTAGCAGTGAAAACAGGATTATAAACGATAGATATTTGATTAATACTTAGTTTTCAATAGGTATTTATTACTACCTTTGAGGTATTATTAATTTTATTAGCATGAGTATTTATGACTACACCAAAGCTTCCGAGAACAAAAGCACGAGAGATAGAGAAGAAATTCACTGAGACAATTAAGGGATTGTCAAAGCACATGCATGGTATTGGTCATGTTCCCGCAGACTTTATTGGATACAAAGTACCAGCGGGTAGCTTCAAGGACAATCTGGGTCGTGATTGGCAAATACAGGCCCATGCAATCATTTCCAAAAAGCATAAGATCAAGAAAAATGAGATAGTGCCGATGATTCGCAAATGGGCTGTAATGTTGAAGTTGAGAATTTTACTTAAATACATAACTGACTGGAGTAATAAATAATTTATGGACATTAAAAAAAAGTGGCAGGAAAAGAAAGCCAATTGGAGATTTAGAAACAGAGGATTAACAAAAGCAAAAATCCTTTATTATTATTTGATAGGGAGTGGAGTCGTGGCCTTCCTCTATGCAATTAGCTGTATTTTTACAAAACTACCGTATTGGTACGCATTGTTCCCCTTTATGTGGTTGGTAGCGTTCGGGTTGTTCCAGGTATTGAAAAAGAACTGGAAGTTGATGTACATCTATCTGCATCACGTAGACCGGGGCCGGCTACTTCTTAGTTTAAGTGAAACTCATTACAGAGAAACTCACAAGCTCAAACTTATTAAGTGGGTCTATCCTGGCAGAAACATGATCCGAATGGAGAGATGGCTAGAGCTCACTAATATGGCCAAGGAGGGGAAAGAACTGACCGATCCACAAAAAGCGGAAATTAAACGTAAGAAGGTTGTCATCTGTCCTCAACAGCTTCAAGACGGGGTAAACAAGGCTATTTTGGTTCATTATTTAATCTATGCTCACCACAACATCCAATTCCTTGATGATGAAATTCGAGGTTTAATGAAGTTGACTGCTGAGAACATGCATAAATTTGATCTTAAAACTGAGATCAATCGATGCAAGACTACTGAAGAGAAGGAAAAGATTGCCAAGTACATGGAGATTGGTAAAAAAGCAACCAAAAAAATGAGTAAAAATGGATAATACACCAATAATATTGCTCGTTATTCATTTGTGCTATTACATCTATTTTCAGTTGATATCTGATTTTATGCGCATGGGATCCCGGATAAACACTCCACACATTGAAATAACCCGGCTGATCAATAAACACAAGGTTAACATTCAGACCTTCCAAAAACTCACAAACCACTTAGGTTTCGCTTGGTTCAAAACACTATACCTGAACGAGAAGCTTTTCAACAAGAAATTTAAGTCCTCAGGATATAAGCAATTACAATGGGCCTTTCACCACGAGCATTACCACATCATAAAACGCCACAAACTTAAAACACTGTTATTGCGACTTGTTTTCACGTGCACATTGTTCCTGCTGTACTATCACTGGATCGCTTTCGTGGTCTTTTACATTGGATTTGCATTGATCATCCACTTTACCGAGAGAATGTTTGAGAGGTACGCAAATCGTCATGCAAACGAAATCGTCAAGATATGACTAAAAGAGAAACAACCATTGCAAAGGAATCTGAGGTATTGAAGATATTTCACCGGTTATTGAGATCTGGAAAAGATTTCACTGCCAGATCCATGTACAAGGAGGCCGGAAAGCCTTGTTTTCTTACATCTAAAAGGGTTGGAGACATCGTTCGCAGCCACTACAATAGCGTAATAAACACCGATATGATGATGTTTATTTTAAATTCAATGGACCTAAAGTACTCATCTAGAGTTAAATCATTCTCTTTGGCATTTGGTTTCTGTGAACGTGAAAGTCGATTGATCATGAAGTATATTCATCGGAGGTTATCGATAAATGAAAATTTAACGATAGATAATGATTAAAGTAATAAAATACTATGAAGATGCTTGGTATAAGGTTTATGATTGGTAACAAAAAAATTGTGCGCCGCATAAAAAATTGATTAAATAATAGGATATGAGCAGCAATCACATGAAAGAAGAAGAGCTTGAAGCTCTAGAGATTAAATGCAAGGATGCTGAAATAGAACTTAAAGCCATAAGTGATAAGTTATCTTCGGCTTA
>CAYTLV010000100.1:0-6709 GCA_964438445.1 uncultured bacterium
TCGTTTTACCAGAAAGTGAGGAAGAACTACCATTTTAATTTATAACTAATGACTTCGCACTCTCCTACTCTCCCATCCTCCAACCTTCGCTTTGAAAAGCTTCGGCTGGCAGGCGTCCCCTCTTTTTTTACTTCCATGCTTTATCCAAATCCCTTACATTAATCCAGAATTAAATAATCAACACGGAGAAATAAAAATGAAACGAAACATATTACGGGGTTTTTCTTTACTTGTGGCTATCCTGCTTGTTTTTGGATTAGCCGAGTGCACAAAAATGGCACATGACACGGAGATCAAAGACTCTTTAGTTGAAATGCGCACCATGGCGGCAAAACTGGGAGAACCCACTACTGTGGGTGATGTTCTATATTTTGGTAAAATGAAGATCAATGAAAATTTTGAGATCGTGGATGCCATTTCGGCCAAGTACGGCTGTACCGCCACCTTCTTTGAAAAACAGGGCGATAAATTCGTCCGCGTTAGTACTGATATCATGTTCAAAACCCATCGCGCCGTGGGCACTATTTTGGATCCCGACGGTCCGGTAATCAAAAAGATCCTCAAAGGCAAACCTTTCTACGGCATGGTCGATATCCTGGGTAAAATGTATGAGACCGGGTATGAACCGATCTTTGATAAGATGGGGGAAGTTATTGGGATATATTATACGGGATTTCAGCTGTAGGAAAGACCTCACACAGAGGCGCAAAGGAAGACTAAGGCACAAAAAAGAGAATTTAAGGCTTGGGACGAAGCGTAGATGATGAATTATGAATGATGGATTATGAATAGCAGACTAATTGAGTGATTAGAGATGAGATTGTTTACCGTCTACTGCTTACTGCTTCCATACCCGCTTCGTTGAAACTTCGCAGGGCAGGCAAAGGACAGTTAACAATTAAGAACACTAAACTATTGTTACACTGGACACAAGATATTAAAACCCGCCTCGCGACGACGCAAACTTGAATATCGAACAAGGATTAACGATTTTTGAACTTCGAAGTGAATATTTACATCATAAATCACATATCGGTGTTCCTTGTTCTGAGATCGATTTGATTTCTTCTTAGGGCTGGGCGCGAAGCGTAGATGATGAATTATGAATGATGGATGATGAATAGCAGACTAATTGAGTGATTAGAAATAAGATTGCTTACCGTCTACTGCCTACTACTTACTACTTACTACTTACTACTTACTGTTTACTTTTTCCATGCGCCCGCCTACCGGCGGACTTAGTCGAGATGACAAGAAATTGGAAACATTATTCCCCATTCGCCTGTTAGAGCCTTTAGTATGAATTTACTTTACTATTAAATACGTATTAGAGGAGGAAAGGATAATGAGACAAAAACATATTCCTTTTATCTTGGGTTGCCTGCTGATTTTATCTTCGGCTTTATCGGCCAAATCACTTTCCATTGATGCGGCATCTTTGTCCGAACTGGGGACCTTTATTGATGATCTGGCACAGGCGGACCGCTTCTCCGGCGTGGTGCTTATTGCGCAAAATGATGAGATCGTATTTCAAAAAGTCTGCGGAAAGGCCGATATGGAAAATGATATCGACAATACCATCGAAACATCCTTTGACATCGCCTCCATGGGTAAGATGTTCACCGGGGTCGCCATTGCGCAACTGGTGGAGGATAAAAAACTCTCTTACAAGGATCAACTTGTCAGCATCCTGCCCACTCTGTCCGAGGAGATCTTCGGCAAGATCACTATTGAACAATTGCTGACCCATACTTCTGGACTTGGAAACATGTTCGCGGCTCCCGGCTTTTTTGCCATGAAAGATACTGCTAAAACCATTCGAGCTTATGTGGATCTTAACATATATGAGCCCTTGCTTTTTGAACCCGGCACAGATGTTAAGTACAGCAATTACGGCTACATTTTACTGGGTGCGGTGATCAAGAAACTCTCAGGTGAGTCCTATTACAATTATATCAACACGCATATTTTCAAAGCGGCCGGCATGGGCTTTAGCGCTTTTGATGAGGGCGACCAGGTCAATCCCAATGCCGCCATCGGATACGCTTTGCTCAAGGCTCCGCCCGGACGGGTGAACAATAAACGTATGATCGGGATCAAAGGCACGTCTGCCGGCGGTGCATTTTCCAGCGCAACCGATCTGTTGACATTTTCACTGGCCCTGCAAAAAGGCAAATTGATCTCGAAAAAGAACTTTAAGACCATATCGCGCGGAAAAGTCAGTGTTTCCAAACCACCTACGCTTCCGGGCATGAAGCCTCTACCCGATCTGAAATTTGCTTATGGCTTTGGGGAATTCTACGTCAATGGTCAACGTATCATTGGTCATAATGGTGGTGCACCAGGCGTGGATGCACAAATGGACATCTATCCCAAACTGGGTTATACCGTGATCGTGCTGTCCAACTATGATCGTGCCGTCATGCCGGTAATTGATCGTATTCAGGAAATGATCACAAGGTTGGAATAAAGAAAAGACCTCACACGGAGGCGCGAAGTACCACAGAGGCACAAAGAAGAGAATTTAAGGCTTGGTGGGAAGCGTAAGATGATGAATTATGAATGATGCCTGCTCTTCGAAGCTTTAGCGAAGAAGAGGATGATGGATAGCAGACTGATTGAGTGATTAGAAATAAGATTGCTTACCGTCTACTGCCTACTACTTACTACTTACTACTTACTGTTTACTGTTTACTTCTTCCATGCGCCCGCCTCGCGACGACGCGTAAAGAAAATCCGATGAGTGAGGGTTAATAAATGCTGGGGTGAGCAAGGCGAATCCCGCTCAGCATTTTACCGAACAAAAAGGATTTTTAGCCAAAGTCGGGCAGCGGTTGCCTGCCCTGCGTAGCCTTGGCGAAGCGGGGACTTTCTTTTGCTTCTTTTCTTTGGTTAAGCAAAGAAAAGAAGGGAATCATGCCATAGCTTCAGCGAAGGCTGGGTTTGCTTTATCTGTCATTTCGACCGGATCCGCCAGCTGGCGGATGAGCGGAGAAATCTCAAACTTCGATCACTCGTTCGTGCACTTGTATTTGAGATCTCTCCATGCGCCCGCCTATCGGCGGACTTAGTCGAGATGACAGAAAAGATATAAAATATTTTTCATGCGTCGAATATTTAAATTTAAAAAAATGCACATTGCATGCCAGCATGTTGGATTATACCAACACTAATATCACTATTATTTATTACTGTTGGCTTATCCCACCATTATAAACATTTTTCTTGCACTCTTCGTACATATTGATTAATATTGTTTGTATTTACCAACACTATTGTATTATTTATGAGGTTATGATGGCTAATACCAACACAAACAGACTTTCGATGAGTGACCGTGCGATCATTGAACAGCTTGGGACATTTATTAAAAATGAACGACTGGCACAAAATAAAACACAGGCTGAAATTGCAAAACATGCGGGGATCAATCGCTGGACCCTTGTTCAAGCCGAAAAAGGTCAGCCGATCAATCTGATCTCTTTAGTGCAAATCCTGCGAGCCCTAAACCGGCTTGATGTTTTTAATAGCTTTAAATTTGAACAACAACTTTCTCCTTTAGCTTTGGCTAAAGAGGAGAAAAAGCAACGACAACGTGCTAGAAATAATGACAATAATAATGACTTCGGGGGCGAGTGGTGAGTATCAATACAGCAGAAGTTACACTTTGGGGGAAACCTGTCGGTGCTGTCGCATGGAATGAAAGTTCAGCTTATGCAAATTTTGAATATGATTCATCGTTCAAAGCTGCTGAAGTAGAATTATCTCCATTATTAATGCCTTTTGCTGAAAAACGCATTTATAGCTTTCCGGGTAACAATAACAATACATTCAAAGGCTTGCCCGGTCTTCTGGCAGATGCATTGCCTGACAAATATGGAAATCGACTGATCAACGAATGGCTAGCTCGAAGTGGACGTGATCCCGACAGTTTGAATCCAGTCGAACGATTATGTTTTATCGGCAGTCGTGGGATGGGAGCGCTGGAATTTGAACCAATTATAGGCAATAACAGTAACAGAACTGAAAGTTTAAAAATAAGCAGTCTGGTTGAAGCGGCGCAGGATATTATGAACGAGAGATCGTCCCTTAACACAAACATATCTGCTGACAAAATAAAAGCATTAAAGGAAATAATCAATGTCGGTACATCAGCCGGTGGCGCCCGTCCAAAAGCGATCATTGCCTTTAATCAAAAAAGTGGTGAAGTTCGTTCGGGACAAACAAATGCGCCCGCCGGTTTTGAACACTGGCTTATTAAGTTGGATTGTAGCGGGGACTTACAGTTAAACGAAAGCAAAGACTGGGGTAGAATTGAAATGGCTTATTATAATATGGCTATAGATTCTGGTATTGACATGATGGAATCCCGCCTTCTGGAAGAAAACGGACGTGCTCATTTTATGACAAAACGTTTTGATCGCGAGGGAAGCCGAATTAAACATCACATACAAACTTTTTGCGCCATGAAACATTACGATTACAACGAGACCAACAGTTTCTCTTACGAACAATTATTTCAAACCATGAGAGAATTACATTTACCCTATCCCGATGCTGAACAGATGTTTCGTAGAATGGTTTTTAATGTTATGGCAAGAAACCATGATGATCACACCAAGAATTTTGCTTTTAGACTTAGACAGGGATACAATTGGGAACTCGCACCGGCTTATGATATGTGCTTTGCTTCCGACAGTCAAAACAAATGGATCAACCAGCATACCCTAAGTATAAACGGCAAAAGAAAAAATATCCAAAAAGAAGATATTCTCCAGCTTGCAAGATCAATGAACATTAAAAAGTCCGGCCAGATCATTGAAGAAGTTAATAAGGTTGTTGCTTTGTGGAATGATTATGCTGATGCTGTTAATATTAGCCCTGCAAAGCGAGACGCAATTAATAATAAACTCCTCGCATTATAAGGTTAAGTTTTAATATGAATGCAAAAAATACTTTTGACTATTTAATTTCGTTTTATAATTTAGCTGTAATTAATATAAACATATGGAGCAAAAATACATGAAGTTTAATATCTGTTTTTCACTGATCTTAATCATCATTTTATTTTATAATTGCGATGGCAATTCTATTGATCTGGATGATGTTTTTAGTCATATGCCAAGCGATTCTTTATTGGAAATTTCAACCTATGATAGTAGTAACCAAGTGGTGCACCCGGATATTTTATTATCAAACGATATTTTTTATTTAGCTATTACACCCTATCCTTACAGCAACGATTATTATGAAAACCCATGCCTGTATTCAAGTACTGACGGAATGAATTTTTTATCCTGTGTGTCAAATCCATTGGTTCCGACTCCATTGTATGATCACAATTGTGATCCTGATATATTTATGGATGATAATAAAATTTGTATTTGTTATTTAGAAACAATGCGACCTGATTCAAATAACGTTATCCTTTTACAAGAAACCAAAAGCTTGACCTTCAATAAATCAACCATTGTTCATTATGATACGCAAGCGGGAGATAAAATCATTTTATCACCATCCATTGTACGGGATCAGAATCAATATTTTATGTTTTATATGTATGATTACAAAATAGAATATCTAACAAGTACTGATTTGCATTCATGGGATAAATCAAACCCACAAGTTATAAACATCAGCCTGCCTGATTCTTACCGCTGCTGGCATGTCGATGTATTCAAAGCCCAAGACGCCGAAGAGTACTGTATGTTGCTTCATGGATATGATGGGCCATATGCTTATTCTATTACTTATGCAACAAGTACTAACCTAACTGATTGGAATATCATGGGAGTAGTCGTAAATAAAGATAATATCCCGGATGAAAATGCAAGGTATGTGTATCGTTCAACGGGAATTGTTAATGGTAATACTTTGGTTGTTTGGTACTCATATCGAACCTTCGACAATAAATGGAAACTTGGATTGAAAAAGGTTGATCTCACTACTCTTACCAATTGACAATTATCTGTGGATCAAATTTATGAACGCATTAATGATAGCTCCTTGCGGAATGAACTGTGCATTATGCATCGGGCATATCCGTGAGAAAAACCGCTGTGAAGGCTGTAACGGCAATGATCAGTCCAAGCCACAATACTGCCGGACCTGCACGATCGTCGTGTGTGAAAAGCGCAAGGCAACCGAGAGCGGCTTTTGTTACGACTGTCCCATCTATCCCTGTACCCGCATGAAACAACTCGATGCGCGCTATCGCAAAAATTACGGCATGAGCATGATGGAAAATTTGGCGTTTATTAAAGAACATGGCATGGATGCATTTCTTAAACATGAAAAGGAAAGATGGGCGTGTCCTGTATGCGGAGCGAAGCTTTCTGTGCATAGAAAGATGTGTTTAAAGTGTGGAGAACCAAGAAAAGGCCATCCACAGATTCAGCTGATGTCCACAGATTAAAACCCCATAGAACTATCTGTGTTAATCTAAGAAATCTGCGGATAGTCTGAAGCGACCTTTTTATGCTGAATCGTGATAGACATAGAGATCTCCCTACGGGACCCCTTCGGGGCTGAATAAATTTCCTTCGGAATTTTTCAGGATGACGCGTTTTTTTGTCCCTCCGCTAATTGCTGATGATAGATAGAAAAGGAGATAAAATGAGTAACATGTTCCTAGATCCCAAACAACCCCTGCATACCTGCAAGGAAGAAAAGTGTGATGGCTGTCACGTTTCAAAAACACTATTTTGTC
>CAYTLV010000101.1:0-6661 GCA_964438445.1 uncultured bacterium
AACCATACTTTTCCTCCATTTTGAGTTGTTCGCAAGAATGTAAAAAAATATTTATCAATATGATATATATTTCGTAATTTTCCCAGAATGTAACTAATGACATTATGTGGAGTTCCCTTGGATCATCTTAAACGCGCTTTAGATTGTGATCGTTCTGTCTTTATTCAGGCTTGTGCCGGAGCAGGTAAGACCTTTGCTCTAACAAAGCGCTATGCCGCCATTTTGGATCGCTTTGCGCAAGAAGCGGAGAAAGGGTGTAAGATCGAGAAAATTGATCCTAAAACAATTCTGGTTATTACCTTTACCAAGAAGGCTGCCGCCGAAATGAAAGAGCGCATCCACAAGGATATGAGTTTGCTTTTATCGGGAAAAGAGATCGATGCTATGAAAGATCAGAACATCGATTTTGGCGCAACAATGAGGAAAGAGGGGAACGAAGGACTTAAGAATTACAAACAGTATCTCAAAGAACGATTTTCCCAGAATTCCATTTCAACCATTGATTCTTTTTGCGCGGGGATACTTAGAGAGTTTGCATACAAACTGGGACTCGATCCCCAGTTTTTATCTCAAGATGATCACGATGCCAAACGATTACTGAATGAGAATCTAGATGTTTGGCTAAGTAAAAAACTTAGTGAGGACGTTCAATGTTTTAATGATCTGCTTGATGAATTCTCATTTTTTCAGATTAAAGAGATGTTGAAGAGTATGTATTCTTCCAGAGAAATTCTGGATGAATATATAAATGAGTTTGAAAACAAGAGTGATGATGATATCTGGCGGGAGCGGCTGTTACGCTATACACCGGATGCTGACATTGAAAATCTTGTTGCGACATTTGAAGCCTTATGGAAAAATGCTCAATTTCTATGCAATAATGAAAAAGATGCTCTTTTTGTCGGATTGAAAGACATGCATTTCGAACTAATGGCTCTCGATCGCCGTGATCCTTTGGAATTCCGCGCTGCATTTATTAGCGATATCGTTCGCAAGGGTATTTTTGTCACTAAATCCGGAACCTACCTAAAACAAAAAAAAGGTGCCGTAGGAAATTGGAGCGACAAAAAAGAGCAAGCCATAGGATGGTTCCAGTTATTACAGGATACGATCGATGAAAAAGATATTTCTTTAACGCCAAGTCCTTTAGATAAAAGGATCATTCCTTTGCTTAAAATGTTGATTGTGCAATTTAAAGATTTTAATGACTCTTATCTCACGATCAGGCTGGATCGCGACCTTTTGGATTTCTCCGATATAATCATTCTGACTCACAAATTGCTCAGCGAACATGAGGAGGTACGCTCGATTCTTGGACAGCGATATCGTCATATTATGCTGGACGAATTCCAGGATACCAATCCCTTACGCTGGGAGATCATTAAAATGATCCTTGAAGCGGGCAAGGATATCAAATTATTTATTGTGGGTGATCGCAAGCAATCTATTTATCGCTTCAATAATGCCGATGTTACGGTCATGAATACTGCCGAGGAATTGATGAAATCTATCGGTGGAGATCCTATCGATTTTAATGATAATTACCGATCTTCAAAGGATTTTATTCGTGATGGAATTAACACTCTCATGAGCATGATCATGAAAAAGCCCGGAGAAGAAAAAGAAGCCTATGAAGCTGATTTTAAGGAAACAAATTCTCCCATAAATAAAGCGGGTATTTCGCCCGTCATAGAACGGATATGGTGCGAAACAGAAAAAGATGAAGAGGATTACATACCCGCTTATCATGTTGCCTGGCAGGTCAAGCGTTTGCTGGCAGAACATGAAAATACCGATATTGATCCCGGCACTGATAAACCGCTGATCGCTATTTTACTTAGGCGTTATACCAAAATATCCGATTATTTACAGGCCTTTAATAAATTGGGTATTCCCGTGTCCATTCTGGGTGGTAAAGATTATTATTCCTCACCGGCACTGATGGATGTTTTTTATTTCATTTCCGTGTTAGATAATCCGCGTGATGATCATGCGCTGATCGGGCTTCTGCGCTCGCCCATTTTTGCACTTCCGGATCCTATTATTCACTTGCTTAGCAAGCGCGAGAAAATATCGGTCTTCGATGCAATGAGCACCGTTCCCGAATTACAGAATGCTTATCGTGATATTCTATTTTGGAAAGAGGCAAGTAAAACTCGGTCTATTGATGAATTGATCGCGTCCATTCTTGACGAAAATGACCGCGAATTGGGCTATGTTTCGGAATTGATGCCCGAACAGCAATTGGCAAATTTTGATAAAGCCCTAAATATAATTCGGGGACAACAACGAAATGGCGCGACGCTACGAGATATTCGGGAGTTTTTAAGCTACCAGACCGGAGTTAAAGCCGATGAAAGTCAGGCCGATTATTCTGCAAAGGTACGAGTACATATTATGACGGTGCATAAGGCCAAGGGACTTGAGTATCCCATTGTGATCATTCCCGAGATGAATCAAAAGGGAAGCAGTGATAAAAATAAATTTCGCTATGGTCGTTACGAAAATCATCCTGAGATATCTTTGTCACTATCAGACGACGAAAAACCGGGCATGCTATTGCGTTTAAAAGAGATTACTAAGCTGGAAGAAGAAGCCGAGGACAAGCGTAAATTTTATGTCGCTTTAACTCGCGCAATTCATAAAGTTCTTCTGCTGGGCGAAGGCGATAAAGCTACAGCAAACACTTGGTGGACGAAATACTCACTTGGATTATTGGATAAAGCTGAGAAAGAAGATCTAGTTATTGATAATTGGAATGATGAGATCGAGATCATTTCAAAAAATAAGTTAATGATAGGCAAGAAAGTTTCAAGTTTCGTAACGTTTCCCTGGAAAGAGAAAAAGTCTTTTGAAGAGCCTGGGAAATATCTCTACCGCTCGCCACACGATTTGATGGGCAAACAGCAGACTTTTGACTTTGATGAGAGTAAAAGCGGACTGGGAACTGTGCCCGGAATGCTCTTTCATTTTTGCATGGAACAAGTCTGGTTAAATTTAGATACATATTCAAAACAAATTAATGACCATATTTTACAGGCATATCCAACTATCGATCGCGGGGAACTTCTTGCCAAAGTTAAACCTTGGTTAGCAAATATTGGCAAACATAAATTAGCGGCAATTTTACATGATGCCGACATTGAAAAGTATCCCGAGTTGAAAGTCAAAGCTTGGTTGGGTAATGAACGCGATGTGGTTCAGGTGAACGGAACGGTTGATCTGCTTTATAAAGCAGGTGATCGCTGGACTATTCTTGATTACAAAACCGATGCCTCAAAACGCCTGTTACCGGCATATAAAAAACAATTGCAAACATACCAATGGATGGTGAAACAAGCCTATGGTATAAAAGCCGAGGCTAAAATATATTTTGTTGCTTTAGATGAAGTAGTCGAGGTCGAATGGCAGGATATCTACTTTGACGAATTGTCCTTAGGTATAAATGTAAAACCCCAATTACCACCCGGCGATATGGATCTTGGAAAATTGATTCAGGAGATCAAAGATGGTGAACAAATCATTCTTTGTGCATCGGGTCAGCATGAAGAACAGGTCTATCTTGCGCTGGTTAAACAGGGATTAATGCGACCGGATATCAAAGTCAGTACCTTGAGTAAAATTTTGCATAAAAATGCTGAAACCGGTATATCTCAGGACAGTTTACGCCTAATGATAATACATAGAAATCCCGACATGAAAAATGGCACGGCTGACTATTTGGCCCAAGCCCTCCGTGAGGAAGAATTGCGCAAAGGACAGATTAAAAATGAATTTAGGCAGTTTTATCAAGATATTCCTCAGTCGGCGGATTATCGACCGGCGGACTTGCCATATAGTCATGTGAATGTCCGGGGTCAAAAGATCATTTTGTTGGATGTATACATTCAGACCGAGATGGAGAAAGAATATATCGAAAAACTGCGGACTGAAAATAAGCTTATAGAACTATCATTGCTTCCCTACAATAAATCGCAGACACACATATTGATCGAAGCCTTTTCTCCAAGAGAAGAAGTGCTGGCAGTATCGCAACATATTAAAGAAAATTGCAGTCCGAATGATCAGCTTATGATTGCCGTAGCCTCAATGGAAAAATACGCACCGCATCTGCAAAGACAATTGTCGCAAATGGGATTAAAAGCCAGATTTATTGGTCCAAGATCGTTGTTTGAACTGCCATGTACCGCTTTACTGATGAACTATCTTGAATTATGTAGAAAGCCTGTCCCTGAATGGAAAGACCTGTCGCCGATCTTGATGCATCCCTTGATGAAACCTGGAAATGAGATGTTTTGCCATGATCAGCAGGTAAGACAGAGGCCAATGGAAGAAAAAGCACTTCCCAAAGAAGCATTGCAGTTTTATAAAGACAAACTTGCCAGAAACAGCTCAGAGCTTTTAAAAAAGACCCAAAAATTTATTAAAAATATTAAAGCTGATGCCAGTACAGACATGTGTAAAGCCTGCGATAAATTCCTCGAAGTACTGGAAAAGGTTATTCTTGATCTTATGCACTTGAATCCCAAAACCAATATTAACGCAATTGTCCGCGAGATGAACACCCGCATTAAAAAAGAAGGTATTCCTCGAAAGGATCAGTTCAACGGTATTCCGGTTGTGGGATTGTTGGATAGTTTGGGTGCCCGCGCGGATAAACTTTATGTTCTGGGTATGGTCGAAGGCGATATCCCCAGAAAGGAAAATGAGAATCCCTTCTTTAGTCGAAACAGAAACTATTCTCTCGAATTGAACCGTCACTTCATGCAAGAATGGAAGAAATTGGGCAAGAGTGTGATCTTTTGCAGTTCTACACATGCCGAGGATGGTTCCGAACAGAGTCGCTCGTCGTTTTTGGAAGAATTGGATTTAAACATTATTCCAGCAGTAGCTGTAGGACGCAGACAGAAATTGTTGTCCTATGCAAATCATAATATTTCCGGTCATAATACGTTCATGATATCCAGACATAAGGAAATACTGGAAGGTAAACGAGAAATATTCAGCGGAGATATTGCAGAAAAACAAAATAGTTTTGACATATCAGTTACAAGTGTGGATACACTCTTGGCTTGCCCCATGAAATTTTATTATGATAAGATCTTAAAATGTTCACCCATGGATCAGGAAGAAGCATTATTTTGGGGCAGTAAAAAGGGGAATGTTGTTCACAAGACCTATGAATATTTTATTGAAGGTAAGGGCTATGAACTTGAAGTAGAGCCGGCTATCGTTCTGATGCAGGATTGTTTTAGTAGAGCACTTGAGTATGAAAAGATCGACGTGAATGACCCGCAGCAAATGGATCATTTCAGGAACTATGTCAAGAATTTGTATCTGGGGTCGGATAAGAATTGTCTGGTTAAGAATCTTGATTTGATCGCTAAAGATTTTGGCGAATACAAATACATTAAGAGTGAAAAATCTTTTGATGACCTTGAATTGAGATATGAAGATATTCATATTTTGTTGAAAGGACGAATTGATAAGATCATGATCAATGAAGAAAAGAAGAAACTCATTGCTTCCGATTTTAAAACCAGCACGATCACGCCATCCCTGCTGTCGAAAATGATGCTGTCTCAATTATATTTATATCTCAAAAAATGTGCGGAAATATATCCTGACTATGAACAAGAAGCTATGTATGAAACACTTAAGGATCCAAAAAAAGATACAAAATTATTGAGATATCAACATAAAGAAGAAGAATTCAGGCAAGGCAAACAATCCTTTATCATCGATGAATTCGAAAAACATTTACATGATCTTTTTTCTCAAATAGTCAACGGAAAGTATTATATTACAGAGAAATCCTTTAAAGATGCTTGTAAGTATTGCAGTTTTGAGGGCTTATGCAGGAGAGATACAAGAGTAAGAAATGTATAGAAACGCAGCATTGCTGCGTATTTCCCTAGAATGAAATATAAAACGGAGAAACATAAAATGAATGAATTTTTAGTCAAAGAACTCAGACGGGTGTTCGATGAAAAAAAACGTGCTGAATTAACGGTTGAAGATATTAAAAAATGGATCCGTCGAACCCGTGTTAAACAAATTCTTTTTATATTCTTTGAATCCATGATCCTTCTTGGCTTTGGACTCGGGAACCTTCTCAATAATCCACCTTTGTCATTTTCCTTCGCGCTTGGCGTGCTTTGTCTCGTTGTTTGGCCATTTCTTGCCATTAATATTCATCGATACTTGAAAAAGCTTGAGTATAAAGATGAAAATTTGGGGGAAATTCTTAAACAGTTAAAAACTTATAATGAATAATGAATAACTAAGAGCTTGATTTATTATGAAATTATTAGATAGAGTGTTTAAAGTTTTAATTTCATGTATATTATTATTTGGATTAGTTTTTTCAGAACATTTGCCTAACTATATTGGATTAAATGTAGGCATTAATTATCCGTCGATAAATGATTTAAATGCAGAAAAGTTTTCCCCAAACATTTCTGTATTATATGGTTTAACAGTAAATTGTAATATTTCAAATAGAAATAGTGATTTTGAAAAAATCATTTATAGATATTCATTTTATGTTGATGATATTGTTGTTTATGGAAATGATTTTGAATTATGTAAAATTTACTCAACAAAAATATTGATAGGGATGAATTATTACTTTAATTCTCTCGAATTTTGAGGAAGTTAA